>CAISYI010000088.1 GCA_903889595.1 uncultured beta proteobacterium | reverse complement strand
TTATTTGTGACGAATACAATTGAAAAACTCTAGTAAAGATACACAAGAACAATTAATTAAAGAAGCCGAAAGTCTGTCCGGTTTACTTCGAAATCTTCATCAAGGTCAATTTCAAATTAGAGAACAAGCTCTACGTGTTGTCAGTATCTTGTTCATCATTGCATTTTTGGTTATTTGTATTCTTGCCTCTACTCTTCAATTAGAGATTAAAAACAGTATTATTCTAGCCGGCAGCCTTACCCTTAGCTTAGTTACCTTGTTAGCGTTGTTTAAGTTTAAAAAACTTCAATTTAATCAGGGAGTTGGGTTTGTCGTTACTTTGACATGCATATTTTTCTATGTCTTAGCAATCTTTTTCAATCAAACTGGACCCTTATTCTATTTACCTTCATTATTAGTCTTGATTTCTATCATGATTAACCCAAAGTGGTCCTTAGTATTTAATGGGGGCTTAATTGGTTTAGCTTCATACACCTTATTTACCTCAACAATTGATGATAAACAGTCTGCTAGGATGTTAATAGACTTTGTTACGGTATGTTTGATAATGCAAGTAGTGATGCGTGAGAGGGGTATTTTAGGATCTAAAACAGCCATGATTCTAGATAACTTGAGAGAACTATCTTCTAGACTTTCGCTTAATTTGATCGAAATCACCAAGGAAAGAAACGAAGCATTAACTAGGGATTTTCAAACTGGTTTATTAACCCCAAATTCCTTGAAAAAAGAGTTAAGTGATTACATGTCTAATCACCCAGATGAGACTCTTGTTCTTTGTAGTATAAGGATCTTACAACTCGATGAATTTCTAATTATTAATAACACCAAGTTTGATGATTTTATTTTGGATAATTTAGTTATTAAATTAGGTCAGTTTTTAATACCAGAATTAACTGCTAGGACTTCAAAAGGCGAGTTTGTTGGTGTTGTTCATCAATCCTTGTTGGAAGAAGCCTCAGAAGCAAATTTGCAAAAGTTATTTGCTAATTTCCAAGCCAGTTTTGACGTTAAAAATGAGTCTTTACTCACGATTCAAAGAGTGGGAATCGCTATTTGGCCTGAGGATGGTAAAAATGTTGACGAGTTGATTAGTAACTCCAATATGGCATTGCTTAAAGCCATTGAATTAGACTCCGTATCACCAATTTATTTTCATCATCAAATGTCCGCTGATTTACAAAAAACAGTAAAACTTGCCAGCGAAATTGAGGAAGCGATTAGGGATAATCAGTTTGAATTGTTCTTTCAACCTATTGTTTTTCGAAATCCCCATACATTTTCAAAGGTTGAAGCTTTGTTACGTTGGAATCATCCACAATTGGGACTTTTGGGGCCGAACCTCTTTATACCTTTAGCCACTAATAATGGCAGTATCATCAAGCTAACCAATTGGGTGCTGGAACAGTCGATTCAAAAACTAAAAATCTTACAAGAAGAAAACTCAATGGAGTTTAGGGTCAGTATTAATTTCCCACCAGAGTGCTTAAATCACTGCCTAGAAAATCCAGCATATTTTGATTATTTGAAGAGTTTTGGCGATTCTATTCGCGGAATTGTTCTAGAAATTACAGAAGGTGCACTTCTTTATGTTACGCCTCAAGTATTAGAGGTTATTCATGAACTAAAAACGATTGGCTTTCAATTAGCCTTAGACGATTTTGGTATTGGTTACTCTTCTCTTTCACAACTCAATCAACTGCCATTTGATTATTTAAAAATTGATAAGTCATTGATTGATAATATTGAATCAAGTTCTAAGTCATTGCTAATTTGTAAGTTTATTACCCAATTAGCTCACGAATTTAATTGCGAAGTTATTTCTGAGGGAGTAGAGAACACCCAACAACTCTCTTTACTTGATGATGTTGGTATGGATTTTGTGCAGGGGTATGTCTACTCTAGACCAATTCAATTTGAAGCATTAAGAAAATTTGTAATTGATCCGAAACTCACGAGCTAAATGCTATTCAATTAGTGCACTTTCTTCAATTAACAATTTAATCACCGATAGACTAAAATAAACTCTATACCTAACTTATCACGCTATGGATTTATCAAAAAACCCTCATCTACTCACTAGTCGATTAAAAAGACATCAACTCGTTACCGAAAGTGGTGAGGTTGTTTGGTTTGAATTAGGCTCAGGGAAGCCACTTGTGCTTTTGCATGGTGGTTTTGGGAATCATTTGCACTGGGAAAAAAATATTGAGTTTTTTGCTCAAAAGCACAGGGTATTGATTCCAGATATGCCGGGTTTTGGCGAGTCAGATAAAGCTCCGGAGCATACCATTGAATCATTACTAATGCCTCTTGTTGCTAGCCTCCATCAGTTGGTTAAGTCGGATGAAATAATTGATATTGTTTGTTTCTCATTCGGCGGTTTAGTAGGTAGTCAATTAGTCCTAAATCGTGGTCACGTTGGCAGGTTAGCTATCCTAGGCGCTGTTGGCCATCATGTCGAGCGTCGTCCCCGAGGTGAGCTCTTGAATTGGAAAGAAGCCTATGCGAATCGTGATGAAAAGGCTTTGTATGATTCTATGCGTCATAATTTATTGATGCATATGATTTATGACGAGTCTGTGATTGATGATAATGCTGTAGATATTCAGACTAGAGCTTGTACAAGCTGTCGCTTTAGAAGTAGGGAAATTTCTTGGTCAGGTGGTCTTTTTGAGAAATTGGAAAAAATCCAAGATACAACTTCTACTCAAGTCATCCTGATTTGGGGTGAATTTGATGTTACTGGAGATCCTGCAGTGCTTGCTGAAATGGCTTTAATGAGATTTCCTCATATCAGGGCAAGAGTAATGTTTGGCGTTGGGCATTGGATACAATACGAAAAAGCAGCAGAAATTAATGAACTTTTGTCAGAGTGGTTGTCATTACCTGACTTGACATCTTTTAGCCATTAGTTAACATCGTAAGTTAACCTACCTCGATTTTAATAATAGTACGGTTTGGTTATCCTTCGAAAAGTTAGTAGATAACGGGAGGTAGTTATTTTGACTCCAAAGTCCGAGATATTCTCTGTAGCGCTTACTTTGCACCCAGCCAGACTGCCCTCCAATTCCCATAAATATTGATTGATCAAAGTTACTTAAATCATAAATAACTCTCATTCCAGGGGCTAAATTTGTTGCATAGGGTTCATCCGGGTTGCTGTAATTCATCCGTCCAACATTGATAGTAAAGGTGTCTCCAGGAAAGGGGACCTTTAATTCAAATAACTTTCCTAAAAAGGGGACTTTACTCATTGGATTGTGTTGACTAATTGCAGGATGGGCTTGGCCCCATGTCCAATCGCGAGGATTTGAACCATAACGATTGGATAAATATTCCATCGCCAAATTTAAGGCCTGCGAACTGAGATCACCACATAGTTCCATTTTTGGTGTTTTCGTATCGTCGCACCAAGATGAATCTTTATTACTCAAGATTTGGATAAGACCTTCTCTTAGATTTCGTTGATGGTAAATATCGTCAAAAAATACACCTAATTTAGGTTTAAATATCAATCTCGTTAATTGATCAACCCATGCATTAAAGATTAAAGCTCCGCCATCATTAATTTTCATATCACCTTTAAAGTTTTCTATCAAAGGTTGAATTTTTTCATGGGAAGCGTTTTTACTTACAGTATCTTTTAGTAATGCGATTAATGGTGTTGTAGCGAGGGATAGAGTATCTGCTTGAAGCACCATATTAGACTCGATATCGTGTTTTGTTTTAGATTCTAAAAGTTGGTTGATGCGATCATATCGATAAGGTGAAGTCCAATCAGCAGTTAAAGAGTAATTTACATTTTCGCTTTGTATTTTATGATTTGCCGTAGCAATCCAATTGAGGTTTGAAGAAAAGTCTTGTGGCAACTCTTCAGGGGAAAGATATGGTCCCCACTCATTCTTTACATCCCATCCAAAGACTGGAGCAACACCGCTCATGCCTGAATGTTTTAGTCTTTTGGGGGCTGCCCCAGCAACCATATAGCCAATGTTCCCCTCAACGTCTGCCATCACAATATTTTGCATTGGGGCATAAAAATTACTGAAGGCCTTTTTTAAATCCTCTAACGAATTTGACTTGTTTACCGCAAGTAAGGATAAGATTGACTGATTTTTTTTATCCAATGCAGTCCACCTCATACTGACTACAAATTTCTCGGTATTGACTAATTTTTTCAACGGTTCATAGACATCAGAAATTACAGGACCATGAATCGTTTCTCTGACTAAGATGGTGAGTGGCTTTTGTCCTTTGATTGATATTGTTTCACGACGAATTTTGAAAAGCTCACTTCCCGAAGCTGTTTCATATTTAGTTGGATTGTTTGCATGAAGCTGATCGATGTATAAATCTTGCACATCTGCTGCAGTATTAGTAAATCCCCAAGCAACCTTCGGCGTATGTCCTAGAATCACTCCCGGTAAACCGGGAATAGATCCACCAATAATATTCATTTCTTTTGATTTGAGATGAACAAAATACCATGTTGAGGGAGTAGATAAGCCTAGGTGTGGATCATTAGCGAGAATGGGCTTACCCGAAATTGTTTTATCACCAGATATGACCCAATTGTTGGAGCCTTTTCCATCTTGCCCCATTGGTATTACATCTTGTAATTGATAATGGTTGGAGGCGACAGCTTTAGTGTTTTCAGTGGCTGTTTGGTAAATACCCCGATCTTTATAGAGTTTTGCAAAATCAAGGTTTGTAGCTGGAAGATCATCTAAGTAGGGCGGAAGTATTTGCCAAATTTCCTCAGTCGTCAAAATACTGGCGAGTTGTAAACGAATTACTTCTTTAGACCAGTTATCGCCCAGATCAAGTGCCATCATCATCATCCAACTCATACTATCGATGGGAGTCCATAAACCTGGCTTAGTACCAAGTAAAATAAATTCGGCTGGCAAGGCCCAGCCAAGATCAGCAAAGCCAGCATTGATGCCATTCGTATATGCCTCGAGGGCAAGCTTGGTTTCACTTGGAAGCAATTCATATTGATTTCTTGCGGCAGTTCTAATCCCAAGAGTGCGAATAAATTGATCAATTCGTATTGTTTTTTCGCCAATAATTTCAGATAAAGAGCCGGAGGCTAGGCGCCGGTTAAATTCTAATTGCCATCCGCGCTCTCTAGCATGTAAATACCCTAAAGAAAATAAAGCATCATTGGATGATTTTGCTTCAATATGAGGAATATCACTTTGATCAAATGTAATCAATACTTCGTCTCGAAGACCAGAAACAATGGCTTTTCCATGGGGTGATGATTTCGCATTAAATAAATAGAATCCAAATGCGACTCCGACTAAAGCTGACACCACAAATAGAATGATAAAAAAATATTTAAATATTTTTATTATTGTTCGGGGGAGTTGGATGTTTCTCATTAAGTAGGCTTAGATTTTTTTTACTTTAATTATCTAATTATTAAGTTGGAATATTTGATCAGTGAAATGATTAAATTTGATTCGGGTAATTTTCTTTATTCTAAAGACGCTAAAGAAAAATGGCCTCATTGATTTGAGGCCATTGATGTAAGTATTTTCAATTAATGACTTCCACCGAGATAAGCAGCAATCACAGCAGGATCATTCTTTAATTGTTCTGCTGGTCCATGGACCTTAATGTTGCCATTTTCCATCACGTATCCATAATCTGCAACAGCTAAGGCCGCAGCTGCAAACTGTTCTACTAAAAGCATAGTAACCCCTTGAGACTTCAACCTTTCAATAATCCGGAAGACCTCATCTACTAAAATCGGTGCTAAACCCATCGAAGGTTCATCTAGGAGGATCACTTCAGGATTTAACATAATTGCTCTAGCCATCGCAAGCATTTGTTGTTCTCCACCAGA
>CAISYI010000087.1 GCA_903889595.1 uncultured beta proteobacterium | reverse complement strand
GGCCAATCTTCCTCAAGTGAAGATAAGACCTCTTTTTGAACGGTCGATAAGTCCGACCAGTTAGAGGCTTTAGCGAGGCTACTTCCACCAATTAAAGGAAGAGATTGTGCCTTAATAGGACCCTGGACCATCACACCACTAGAGATAGCAAGCAGTAAAAATAAGCGAAATACTAGTGTTTTAAGATGAGTTAATGGGTCTTGACGTTCAAGGATTTTGACTTGCATCTTTGACAGCCTCTGTATGAGCAGTATCTTCAACCGTTGTTTGATTTTTATTTATGAGGGCTTGTTCTTTTTCAGTCTCTTTACGTTGAATCATTTCTTTTAAGAAAACACGAAAACCTTCATCTGCGTAAGCATCTGGTGGAACAGAATCACTCAAAATTGCAGTATCAAGATCGGCAATATCCTTAATCCGAGAATTCTGTTGCCAATCGACAACAAAGTAAAGAACGATGGATGTAACGAGCAACATGCCAACCCAATTAATGGAAGATCTTAAATTTAGTAAGTCAAAAGTGTTGGATGCGGGCAAATGTGAGCTTTTCTTTTGCTTTGCAAGAGCAATTCCTCGAGATTTTTCGAGCCGAGCGAGTACATGTGGAGAAAGATGTTTTAGTTCTCTATCGAGAGAAACGGCAACAGTCTTCCCAATTTGGTCAATAATCAAGTCCTGAGACTGAAGTGAGTGTGACTCTTTGTCAGATAAAAGTATTTGATTTGTAGTGTTCATTATGCTCATCTGCCTATTTTAAAAACCAATTCCCAATTTTTTCAATGCCGCCGCCAAACTTTGACTTGCCCTAGAGCAATGAGTTTTAACGCTTCCTTCGGAAACTCCCATGATTTTGGCAGTTTCAGAAATGTCCAACTCTTCCCAATAACGCATGAGGAAGGCTTCGCGTTGACGTTTTGGTAATTTTTCTATCTCTTTTTCCAAAATTGTTGAAAGTTCCATCCTTTCTAACTGTTTTGAAGACTCCTGTCCAAAAAGTGCATCTTCTGGATTTTCAAAAAACTCTTCAGGATCAATATCTTCGCCATCACTATTTTTACCAAATTTTGAAAAGAGCGTGACCCAAGTATTCCTTACCTTTTGTCTTCTGAACCAGTCTTTTGTACAGTTTTGCACAATTCGAGTGAAAAGGGGGGGTAATTCAGCAATATTTTTATCGCCATAACTTTCCGAAAGTTTAATCATTGCATCTTGAACTATGTCCAAGGCCGCATCTTCATCCCGAACAGCAAAAAGCACCTGTTTAAAGGCACGTTTTTCACTAGAAATCAGGAAATCGGAAAGTTCTTTGTTTGAAGCCATATTAAGATTTTAGACTGCATTACGAATAATTGTAGATAAAAATCATCGTTTTGTAATATAATTTATAGTTCGCTTGTACTAACCTTTCAAAAGATGGATTGGAACTTAACAAGCATTCGCAGCCCTAAGTCAGGTCAAAAGCATGAATACGGGCAGACCAAACAATTTTTTGCCGAAAATTGCAAAGGACTTTTAAATAATGAATTCTATAAACGAAGTAGTACTTCCTCACACAAATCATCCTTCCCAAGAAGAGCTTGCTAATGCGCCAGTTATGATTGGGGCTGAAATTCTTGTTCGCTCCTTAGCCGAAGAAAATGTTGAATTTGTATGGGGTTATCCAGGTGGGTCTGTCTTATACATTTATGATGAGATTCACAAACAAGACAAATTTGAACACATATTAGTTCGTCATGAGCAGGGCGCCGTTCATGCTGCTGACGGATATGCGCGTGCAACAGGAAATGTTGGCGTCGCTTTAGTTACCTCCGGTCCTGGAGTTACCAATGCAGTAACTGGCATTGCAACTGCCTACATGGACTCAATACCACTTGTTGTTATTACGGGAAATGTCCCATCACATATGATTGGTGAGGATGCATTTCAAGAGTGCGACACTGTTGGTATTACCCGTCCGATTGTTAAACACAACTTTTTAGTGAAAGATGCTAAAGATTTAGCATTAATAATTAAAAAAGCATTTCACATCGCTAGAACAGGTCGTCCTGGCCCAGTAGTGATTGATATACCTAAAGATATTTCATTCCAAAAAGCTGCGTATATATATCCCAAAGAAATAGAAATGCGTTCTTACAACCCTGTTGTAAGAGGACATTCTGGGCAAATTAGAAAAGCAATTGGTATGTTGCTTGAGGCGAAAAAGCCATATATTTACACTGGCGGTGGCGTAATTCTTGCAAATGCATCTGAAGAATTGAAGGAATTTGCTGAATTGCTTGGATTTCCTGTCACGAATACTTTGATGGGGCTGGGTGGTTTTCCTGGTTCTAATCCACAATTTGTGGGTATGCTTGGGATGCATGGAACTTACGAAGCAAATATGTCGATGCAGCATTCTGATGTTGTTATCGCTATCGGCGCAAGATTTGATGACCGTGTAATCGGTAATCCAGGCCATTTCATGAGCGTTCCAAGAAAAGTAATTCATATTGATATCGACCCATCTGTGATTTCAAAAAGAGTTCGCGCAGACGTTCCGATTGTGGGAAATTTGAAGGAGATTTTGGTAGATATGACTGCCCAAATCCGTTCAGCGGGTGGGTATAAAAATAAAGAAAGTTTACAAAATTGGTGGAGCCAAATTAATGAGTGGCGTAAAACCGATTGTTTAAAATTTGATCGTAAATCAGAAATTGTTAAGCCCCAATATGTGGTTGAAACACTTTGCAAACTGACGAATGGTGATGCTTTTATTTGTTCTGACGTTGGTCAACACCAAATGTGGGCAGCTCAGTTTTACAAATACAACAAACCACGTCGTTGGATTAATTCTGGTGGTTTAGGGACTATGGGAGTTGGTCTTCCCTATGCCATGGGTGTCAAAAAAGCTTTTCCAAATGAAGAAGTTTGCACAATTACTGGTGAAGGCTCAATCCAGATGTGTATTCAGGAACTTTCTACTTGTTTGCAATATGAAACGCCAATCAAGATTATCTCGTTAAACAACCGTTATCTAGGTATGGTGCGTCAATGGCAGGAATTAAGTTATAGCAAGCGCTATTCTCACTCTTATATGGACTCTTTGCCCGATTTTGTCAAACTAGCTGAGGCCTATGGTCACGTTGGTTTGCGAATTGAAAAAACATCAGATGTAGAAGGTGCTTTAAGAGAAGCTTTAAAACTCAAAAATAGAACAGTTTTCATGGATTTCCAAACAGACCCTACTGAAAACGTATGGCCAATGGTCGAAGCCGGTAAAGGCATTACTGAAATGTTGCTTGGTGGGGAGGGTAAGGAATGAGGCATATTATTTCAGTTCTCCTCGAAAACGAACCAGGGGCATTGTCTAGAGTCGTAGGTTTGTTTTCTGCTAGGGGTTACAACATTGAAAGTCTGACTGTTGCACCTACAGAGGATGCATCCTTGTCTAGAATGACAATTGTAACTAACGGCTCTGATGAGGTGATTGAACAAATCACAAAGCATCTAAATCGCCTTGTGGAAGTTGTAAAAGTATATGATCTCAGTGAAGGTTCACATATTGAACGCGAACTAATGTTAATCAAAGTTCGCGCGGTAGGTAAAGAACGTGAAGAGATGAAAAGAACAGCTGATATTTTCAGGGGTCGGGTCATTGACGTAACTGATAAAAGCTACACACTTGAACTGACTGGTGACTCCTCTAAATTAGATGCCTTCATTGAAGCAATTGATAAGTCTTCTATTTTAGAAACAGTAAGAACAGGTGCTTCAGGAATCGGTCGTGGTGAAAGAATTTTACGAGTCTAACCGATTAGTAATCTTTGGTTGTAGTTAATTATTAAAACAAATATTGATAGGAATTTTTATGAAAGTTTTTTACGATAAAGACGCGGATTTATCTTTAGTTAAAGGTAAACAAGTAACCATTATTGGTTATGGTTCACAGGGTCATGCACACTCATTAAATTTACATGATTCAGGTGTAAATATTACGGTAGGACTCCGTAAAGGTGGAGCATCATGGAATAAAGCTGTTAATGCTGGATTAAATGTTAAAGAAGTCGCTGATGCAGTTAAAGGCGCTGATATCGTAATGATGTTATTGCCAGACGAACAGATTGCTGAAGTTTACAAAAATGAAGTAGCCGAAAATATTAAACCAGGTGCAGCCTTAGCATTTGCCCATGGCTTTAATGTTCACTATGGCCAAGTTATTCCTAGAACAGATATCGACGTAATTATGATTGCGCCTAAGGCACCTGGTCATACTGTTCGTGGAACTTACGCTCAAGGTGGTGGAGTACCGCATTTAATCGCAGTTTATCAAGATAAATCTGGCGCAGCTAGAGATATCGCACTCTCATATGCAACAGCAAATGGCGGTGGTCGTGCTGGAATTATCGAAACTAATTTCCGTGAAGAAACTGAGACTGACTTATTCGGTGAGCAAGCTGTTTTATGCGGTGGTGCAGTTGAGTTAATTAAAGCTGGTTTTGAGACTTTAGTTGAAGCAGGTTATGCTCCAGAGATGGCTTACTTTGAATGTTTGCATGAATTGAAATTGATTGTTGATTTGATTTATGAAGGTGGTATCGCAAACATGAATTACTCAATTTCAAATAATGCTGAATATGGCGAGTATGTAACTGGTCCAAGAATTGTTACTGATGAAACTAAGCAAGTAATGCGCGATGTTTTAAAAGATATTCAAACCGGTGAATATGCGAAGAGTTTCATTTTAGAAAATCGCGCAGGTGCTCCTACATTGATTTCACGTCGTCGTTTAAATTCTGAGCATCAGATTGAGCAAGTAGGTAGCAAACTTCGTGCAATGATGCCTTGGATTGCAAAAAACAAGTTAGTTGATCAATCTAAGAACTAAATTAAGAAGACCCCG
This sequence comes from uncultured beta proteobacterium, assembly GCA_903889595.1. Lineage (GTDB taxonomy): Bacteria > Pseudomonadota > Gammaproteobacteria > Burkholderiales > Burkholderiaceae > Polynucleobacter. Next base: position 23,505 of record CAISYI010000087.1, on the reverse strand, counting down.
AAACTACATGACATATAACCATCCCATTATCGCAAAAGAAGGCTGGCCATTTTTATTTGGCATTGGCCTAGTTGTACTTTTAGTAACTTATTTTGCAGGGATGGTTTATGCATGGCCGCTTTGGATTGTTTTCTTTTTCGTTTTACAGTTTTTTAGAGATCCGCCAAGGCTAGTGCCGATTGCAGAAAATGCTGTCCTAGCTCCTGCAGATGGTCGGGTTATTATCGTTGAGAAAACAGAAGATCCCTACGCTCAAAGACCAGCGCTAAAAATCAGTATTTTTATGAACGTATTTAATGTTCATTCAAATCGTATTGCCGTGAATGGCCGTATAACAAAAATCGAGTATTTTCCAGGTAAATTTGTGAATGCAGATTTTGACAAGGCATCTTTGGAAAATGAACGTAATGCTATGGTCATTAACACCGGTAGACATACCATCACTTTGGTACAAGTGGCTGGTTTAATTGCTAGAAGAATTTTATGTTACGCAAGAGTTGGTGACGTTGTTAAAAAGGGTGAGCGTTATGGGTTTATTCGGTTTGGATCAAGAGTAGACGTGTATTTGCCCCTAGATTCTGAACCTCTGGTATCTGTGGGTGATAAGGTTTCTGCAACATCCTCATTGTTAGCGATTATCCCAAATTTAGACTAATGAGCGATTCAGCAAAAATCACCAAAAAAGCGAAGCACATTCGCCCCAAAATTTTTAGTCGTAGTCGACAAAAAAGACAGCAAACTGAAGTTAATTTAGTAACTCAGCATGATGCTGAGGAATTCATTCCTGTTAGACCTAGAAGTAAAGCCATCTATTTATTGCCAAACGCCTTTACTACGGCCGCATTATTTTTTGGCTTCTTTTCGATTGTTCAAGCAATGAATCAAAAGTGGGAAATGGCGGCTATTGCAATTTTTTTCTCACTAGTTCTTGACGGTATGGATGGTCGTGTCGCAAGAATGACCAATACCCAAAGTGCCTTTGGGGAGCAATATGATTCATTAGCCGATATGGTTTCTTTTGGTGTTGCCCCAGCACTTGTTGCTTATGAGTGGTCTTTAAAGGGCTTGGGTAAATGGGGTTGGCTTGCCGCCTTTGTATACTGTGCTGGTGCTGCATTAAGACTGGCACGCTTCAATATTTCAACTACTGTAATTGATAAGCGTTTTTTCCAAGGATTACCTAGTCCTGCTGCGGCATCCATTATTGCAGGATTTATATGGTTAGTTGAAGATAATAAATTGCCAGTTAATTCTTATGCAATTCCCTGGATAATGTTTTTTCTGACTATTTATGCAGGAACCACGATGGTTTCTAATGTTATGTTTTATAGTGGAAAAGCTTTAGATATTAAATATAAGGTCTCATTTGGTGTCATGCTATTAGTCATCTTAGCTTTTGTTCTGATTTCAAGTGATCCGCCTTTAATATTATTTTGTTTATTTATTATTTATGCTCTATCAGGCTACTTAAGGTGGGCCTGGTTGACTTTGAAAAAAACCAAAAGTCCAACTTTAACTGATTAACTAATTTATCACGAATGACATCTTTTTTGATTAGGTGTATGATATTTGAATGAATACAAAATTTTTTGCATTATTATTACTAAACCTTCTGAGACTGAACCATAAATTTGGGGTTCGTGAGAATGCGCTTGGGTAACAAATAATCGCAACTAATAATCACCAACCCCAGCTAATAGCTGGGGTTTTTCTTTTGAGGTTGGAAATTTGAGGAGATTTATATGAATCAATCAGCAACAGAAAAATTAATTATTTTTGACACCACATTACGTGATGGTGAACAGTCCCCCGGTGCATCAATGACCAAAGAGGAAAAAGTCCGCATTGCTAGACAACTTGAAAGACTGAAGGTTGATGTCATAGAGGCTGGTTTTGCTGCCAGTTCTCCCGGTGATTTTGAGGCAATTAAAGCTGTGGCAGCTGCAGTAAAAGATTCCACTATTTGTTCTTTGGCTAGAGCAAACGATAAGGATATTTCTAAAGCAGCTGAGGCAATTGCAGGGGCAAACTCTAAGAGAATTCACGTTTTCCTAGCCACTAGCGAGTTGCACATGAAGGTAAAACTCCGTATGACGAGGGAGCAGGTGCTCGAGCAGGCAATACAGTCAATTCGATTTGCCCGTAACTTTACGGATGATATTGAGTTTTCCCCAGAAGATGGTTATCGATCTGATCCTCAGTTTTTATACCGAGTACTTGAAGCAGTAATTAAAGAAGGGGCGACAACCATTAACGTACCTGATACGGTTGGCTATGCAATTCCAGAGTTATATGGTGAATTTATATTAGATTTACGTAATAAAATCCCAAACTCAGATAAAGCCATTTGGTCCGTACATTGCCATAACGACCTTGGATTAGCCGTTGCAAATTCATTAGCTGGCGTACATATTGGTGGGGCAAGACAAGTTGAGTGCACGATTAACGGTTTAGGTGAGCGAGCTGGAAATACCGCTTTGGAAGAAATAGTAATGGCCATTAAGACCCGTAAAGATTACTTTAATCTATCGGTTGGTACTGATATCAGTCAAATTGTGGCTAGTTCAAAAATGGTCTCTCAAGTAACTGGTTTTGTTGTCCAGCCGAATAAAGCTGTTGTTGGTGCAAATGCTTTTGCACACGCTTCAGGTATTCATCAAGATGGTGTCTTGAAAGCTCGAGATACTTATGAAATTATGCGTGCTGAAGATGTTGGTTGGAGTGCGAATAAGATTGTTCTAGGAAAACTTTCTGGGAGAAGTGCTTTTAGACAGAGATTGCAAGAACTTGGCGTTAGCATGGAATCTGAAGCGGATTTAAATGATGCTTTTGCAAAATTTAAAGCACTAGCTGATCAAAAAGCGGAAATTTTTGATGAAGACATCATGTCTATTATTTCTTTAGCTGAGCAAAACCTAGATGAAGATTTTTACCAATTCATTTCATTGTCTCAAAAGTCAGAAACTGGAGAGCAACCATTTGCAAAGATTGTCTTAAAACATGCAGGCCAGGAACATATTTCAGAAGCTCATGGGAATGGCCCTGTTGATGCCACATTCAATGCGATTGAATTACAAGCAAAAAGCGGCACTGATTTATTGATTTATTCAGTAAATGCTATTACCACGGGTACGCAGTCTCAAGGGGAAGTGACGGTACGATTATCAAAAGGTGGTCGAGTTGTGAATGGTGTTGGTACGGATCCTGATATTGTTGCTGCCTCTGCAAAAGCTTATTTATCAGCATTAAATAGATTGTATGATCCATCACAACAAAAATTGAACGCTCAAATGTCTTCTTAAGGCACTTGTAGAAGATTTTAATGAAATAAATTTTCAATCTTGATATAATAAGAGGCTAATCTTAAATAGGTTAGCTTTTTTTAATCACGACACATTACGCGGTTAGTTTTTGGAGCTGCAGTGTTCGCAAGTTAGGAGTAACAAATGTCTGTAAATACAGAAGCAAAAGCAAGTATTGTTAAAGAGCATGCACGTGCTGAAAATGATACAGGTAGTCCTGAAGTTCAAGTGGCTTTATTGACTGCTCGCATCAATGATTTAACTCCCCATTTCAAGTCCAACGCAAAAGATCATCATAGCCGTCGTGGCTTGTTGAAGATGGTTTCTCGCCGTCGTAGATTGTTGGATTATCTGAAAGGTAAAGACTTAAATCGTTATCGCACTTTGATTGAAAAATTAGGTTTACGTAAGTAAATCGCGATATGCCCGCAATAAAAAGCGGGCATTATTGTTTTGTTAGTAGTTAAATTGTAGTAAACGGGTAGTCTATAAGTTTGGAAATCATCGGGTATGTGTCATTCCATAGATTGTTTAAGAAAAACAATCTATGGAATGGCATGCCCTTTTCTAATATTTTTTCTAAGCAATAGCTCTGCTCTGGTGATGTCATAGCACTTTTACTATGACGGTAGATTGTATGGTGTTCATACATCTATATTTATTGGAGAAAAATAATGAGTATGTTTAATAAAGTTACAAAAACTTTTCAATGGGGAAAACACACAGTTCGTATGGAAACTGGTGAGATTGCGCGTCAATCAGGTGGAGCAGTTTTAGTTGATATGGATGAAACAGTTATCCTTGCAACAGTAGTTGGTGCTAAGAAAGCAAAAGCTGGACAAGATTTCTTCCCTTTAACAGTTGATTATGTTGAAAAAACATATGCTGCTGGAAAAATCCCTGGAGGTTTTTTTCGCCGTGAAGGTCGTCCATCTGAAGGCGAAACATTAATTTCGCGCCTAATCGATCGTCCAATCCGTCCACTTTTCCCAGAAGATTTTTATAATGAAGTCCAGATCGTTATTCATGTAATGTCGATCAATCCGGAAGTGCCTTCCGATATAGTTGCCTTACTTGGAGCTTCTGCTGCATTAGCTATTTCTGGTATCCCATTTAATGGACCGCTTGGTGCTGCCCGTGTTGGATATAAAGATGGTGAATACTTACTAAACCCAACTCGTACTGAACAGTTGGATAGTCAGCTCGATTTAATTGTTGCTGGAACTCAAACGGCTGTTCTCATGGTCGAGTCAGAAGCTCACGAGCTATCTGAAGCAATCATGTTAGGTGGTGTGGTTTATGGTCATGATCAAGCTCAAATCGCAATTAATGCTATTCAGGAATTGGTAAAAGATGCAGGAAAGCCAGAATGGGATTGGACTCCAGCAGCTAAAAATGAGGAGTTAATTGCACGCGTTAACACTATTGCTGAGCAAGCAATGAGAGATGCATATCAGATTCGTCAAAAACAAGCTCGCTCTGCAAAATTGAAAGAAGTTACATCTTCTGTAATGACACAACTTGCTCAAGACGGTGAAGTCGACGAGGTTGCAGTTGGTAATATTTTATTTGCATTGGAATCAAAAATCGTTCGTAGTCAAGTTTTAAGCGGCGAGCCACGCATTGATGGTCGTGATACCAGAACTGTTCGTCCAATCGAAATCAGAACAGGTGTTTTACCTCGTACACATGGTTCAGCACTCTTTACTCGTGGGGAAACTCAGGCATTGGTAGTAGCTACTTTAGGTACTGCTAAAGATGAACAAATTGTTGATGCGCTTGATGGTGAATACCGTGATCGTTTCATGTTCCATTACAACATGCCTCCATTCGCAACGGGTGAAACAGGACGTGTTGGTAGTCCAAAGCGTCGTGAAATTGGTCATGGTCGTTTAGCAAAGCGTGCCTTAATTCCAGTATTGCCGAAAAGTGATGAATTTGCTTATAGTATTCGCTTAGTGTCTGAAATTACTGAATCAAATGGATCATCATCAATGGCTTCCGTTTGCGGTGGTTGTTTAGCATTGATGGATGCTGGTGTGCCCGTTAAGGCACATGTTGCTGGTGTTGCGATGGGATTAATTCTAGATGGCAACCGTTTTGCAGTATTGACTGATATTTTAGGTGATGAAGATCACTTAGGTGATATGGACTTTAAAGTAGCTGGTACAGCAAATGGTGTAACTGCTCTCCAGATGGATATTAAAGTTCAAGGTATTACTAAAGAAATTATGCAAGTTGCACTTGAGCAGGCTAAAGAAGGCAGATTACATATTCTGTCAAAGATGCAAGAGTCTATGGCTGCAATCAGAACAGAACTTTCTGAGCACGCACCACGCATGGTGACTATCAAAATCCATCCAGATAAAATTCGTGAAGTGATTGGTAAAGGCGGCGCAACAATTCAAGGTATTACTAAAGATACCGGATGTTCTATTGATATTAAAGATGATGGAACCGTTACAATCGCTTCTACAAGTGCCACTGGTATGGAAGAAGCAAAGCGTATGATTGAAGGTATAACTGCGGAAGCGGAAGTTGGTAAAATTTACGAAGGCCCAGTCGTTAAAATTCTTGAGTTTGGTGCTCTAGTTAATATTCTGCCTGGCAAAGATGGATTGCTTCATATCTCTGAAATCGCTCATGAAAGAGTGAAAGAAGTAAAAGACTTCCTGCAAGAAGGACAGATTGTTAAAGTCAAATTGCTCGCAGCAGATGAAAGAGGGCGTTTGAAATTGTCCATGAAGGCACTAAGTCCTGAAGAAGGTGGACCAGTTCCTCCAGTTACCCAACAAGCGCCAAAAGCAGAAATTACTCCTGAAGTTGAGCCAACTCAAACAAATTCGGATCAGTAATCAGGGTAACTAATGCGTAAGAAGTTAATTGTTGCGAATTGGAAGTTAAATGGTAACTGGGCATTTAATGAAGCTATGATGTCAGAACTTGCTTTAGGTTTAAAGCAAGTTCAATGGCATGATCGTGAAATTATTCTATGCCCACCTGCCATTTATTTGCAGCAACTTAATGGCTTATTGAGTGACACACCTATTCTTTTAGGTGGTCAAGATGTTTCTGAACAGTTTTTTGGTGCATATACTGGAGAGATATCAGGTCAAATGCTCAAAGAACTTGGTTGTCGTTACACCCTCGTCGGACATTCTGAAAGAAGAGTTAGACATCAGGAAACAAATGAGTTAGTTGCTTCAAAAGCGAAGACCGCTCTTGCCTGCGGTTTGATACCAGTGATTTGTGTTGGTGAAACACGCGAGGAGCGAGATTCTGGCATGATGAATGCAGTTATTCAACAACAGATTCAGAGTGTGATCAATTGTTTAAAGGCTGACATCAGTGATGTAGTATTTGCTTATGAGCCTATTTGGGCGATTGGTACCGGCCTTACTGCGAGTGTGAATCAAGCTCAAGATGCACATGAGTTCATTCGTGGAGTTTTAAAGCAACATGAAGAATTATGTGCTCAAAAAGTATCAATACTTTACGGCGGAAGTGTAAAAGCCGAAAGTGCACAAGTTCTTTTAGAAATGCCAGATATTGATGGATTATTAGTAGGGGGATCCTCGTTGATATCCTCTGAGTTTTTAGCAATTAGCTTATCTAGTTTAAATAGTAAATAGGAAAGTAGGGATATATGGAGTGGATGAAATCAATTTTAGTGGTTGTGCAAATCATTGCAGCAATCGGTGTGATTGGACTGGTCTTAATTCAGCAGGGTAAGGGAGCTGATATGGGTGCTGCATTCGGTTCCGGTGCATCAGGTAGTATTTTTGGAGCAACAGGCTCATCTAATTTCTTATCAAGAACTACTGGAATCCTTGCTGCAGCATTCTTTATTACGACACTAATGATCAGTTACATTGGCAATTCTCAGCCTAAAGATGCAGGTGTTTTATCCAAGCCAGGTATTGTTTTACCAGAAGATAAACCAGTTGATACAAATTCTGTAGAAGTTCCTAAGGACGCTGATAAAAACTCTTCATCAGTTCCAAAATAAAAAGTTTTAAGATAACTTTGCTTTGCTGAAGAGAAAAAGTTAAAATAATGGATTAAATTTGTTACAAATAAGCCGTCGTGGTGGAATTGGTAGACACGCTATCTTGAGGGGGTAGTGGCTTACGGCTGTGCGAGTTCGAGTCTCGCCGACGGCACCATCAAAGAGTTCATTTTATGAACTCTTTTTTTATTTCTAAATTAAAACTTTAGTTTCCTTTAGGACTGTTGGACCAAACAATCGCTTTCATTTGGTCTTGATAAGAAACCTTGATGGTATCTCCTACCTTTAACTGCCTAAAAAAATTAGCCTTATTAATTTTAATTTTCTCTTCTTCGTCATTAATGTTTTTAATCACAACATAGTTTTCGTCATCAATTTTGGAGATTATTTGTGACTCAATCGTTGTTTTACGGGTAAGTGTTTTTCCAGGTTTTGAAGACTCTGGGCTGTAAGATTGTGAGGAGTCCAAGGTTTTAGAACGGACAGCACTGCTTTTAGATAACTTTTCAACTGTCACAAAGACTTCTAGGTTGACTTTTACTTGGTCTCCAACTTGTACCTGCTGAAAGTTTTTCATCTCAGGAGGTGCTTTGTATACAGTTTGTCCATCAACATTCGTCAGAGTCAATTCTCTGTTCTTACTATTAATTTTAGATACCTTACCTTCGTAAATTGAAAAATCACCCTGAGATAGAACCACTCCGCTACCAGAAAGTTTTTTATCTAATGCGTAAGAAGGGCTGTTTAAACCTTGTAAAAAAGTGAAACTGACGATTATGATTTTAATTAGGTGGTTTTTCATAAAAATAATAAATTCTCAATAGTTAAAAAATATCAGTCCATTATGCTTTGTTTAAATAAAAGTATGTAACCAACACTCATAAATGGGACTAATTTTTTATGCTGTAATAAAAATTGTTCTACAATTACAACATTATAAAAACAATCACGTTGTCATATATTTAAGAGGAATCAATGTGAACACAGCAAGCTACTTACCCGTCCTATTATTTATTTTAGTTGGCATTGGTGTAGGCGTTGTACCGATGTTTTTGGGGAAAATATTAGGACCCTCGAAACCTGAGCCTGAAAAATTATCACCATATGAGTGTGGATTTGATGCTTTTGAAGACGCTCGAATGAAATTTGACGTTCGATATTATTTAGTTGCTATCCTTTTTATTCTATTTGATTTAGAAACCGCATTTTTATTTCCTTGGGGAGTTGCTCTTAAGGAAATTGGTTGGGCTGGGTACGCATCTATGATCGTATTTCTTTTGGAATTTATTGTCGGTTTTGTCTACATTTGGAAAAAGGGTGCACTTGACTGGGAATAGGTCAAGGTACTAAAACTTATGGCGCTAGAAGGATTACTCAAAGAAGGATTTGTCACTACCTCAGCTGACAAACTAATTAATTGGACTCGTACTGGGTCTTTATGGCCTATGACATTTGGTCTTGCATGTTGCGCAGTTGAAATGATGCATGCAGGCGCTGCCCGCTATGATTTAGACCGTTTTGGCGTAGTTTTCAGACCTTCTCCACGTCAGTCGGATTTAATGATTGTAGCTGGCACTTTATGTAACAAAATGGCTCCTGCTCTTCGAAAAGTTTATGACCAAATGCCTGAGCCAAAATGGGTTTTATCCATGGGGTCATGTGCCAACGGTGGCGGTTATTATCATTATTCTTATTCAGTGGTTAGAGGTTGTGATCGCATCGTACCTGTCGATATTTATGTACCTGGATGTCCGCCAACTGCTGAAGCATTGATGTACGGAATTATTCAGTTACAAGCAAAAATTAGACGTACTTCAACTATTGCTAGAAAAGCTTGATTAAATGTCTATGAATGAAAATTTAAACTTATTAAACCAGCTCATCATGCAATATTTGGGGGCTGATGTGACAATCGAGCTCAAATTGAATGAGCTTACTGTCACCGTTCCAGCTGAGCAATACTTTTCGAGTGCTCAAAAGCTTAAGGAAATACCTTCTTTAGGATTTGAACAGCTTATTGATTTATGTGGTGTGGATTACCAAGATTATGCAGATGGCGCGTGGACGGGCTTGCGTTTTGCTGTGGTTTCTCATTTGTTGTCTGTATCAAATAATTGGCGACTTAGATTGCGTACTTTTGTATTAAATGAAGATTTTCCTGTTATTCCAAGCATCACATCTATTTGGAATTCTGCGAATTGGTACGAGCGTGAAGCTTTTGACTTTTTTGGAATTATTTTTGAAGGTCATGACGACTTGCGTAGAATTTTGACCGATTATGGATTTATCGGCCATCCTTTTAGAAAAGACTTTCCTGTTTCTGGTCAAGTTGAGATGCGATATGACCCTGAACAAAAGAGGGTAATTTACCAGCCAGTTACGATTGAACCAAGAGAGTTGACTCCTCGAGTTATTCGAGAAGAAAGTTATGGGGTGAAATAAATGGCAGAAATCAAAAACTACACTCTTAATTTTGGTCCTCAGCATCCTGCTGCACACGGGGTATTACGTTTAGTTCTAGAGTTAGACGGCGAAGTGATTCAAAGGGCAGATCCACACATTGGGTTACTGCACCGAGCAACTGAAAAACTAGCAGAAACCAGAACATGGATTCAAAACATACCTTATATGGATCGTTTAGATTATGTTTCCATGATGAGCAATGAACACGCATATGTCATGGCGATTGAAAAGCTTTTGCAAGTTGATGTTCCTATTCGCGCTCAATACATTCGGGTGATGTTTGATGAAATTACTCGTCTTTTGAACCATCTTCTATGGATTGGTTGTCACGGTTTAGACGTTGGAGCTATGGCAGTATTTTTATACGCCTTTAGAGAGCGTGAAGATTTGTTTGATATGTATGAAGCCGTTTCTGGTGCCAGGATGCACGCTGCTTACTATCGTCCAGGAGGAGTATATAGAGACTTGCCTGACCAGATGCCGCAATACACTGCAAACAAAATTCGCGGTGAAAAGGCAATGGAAAAATTAAATGAAAATAGAACTGGGTCTCTACTCGATTTTATTGAGGACTTCACTAACCGGTTTCCAGGTTATGTAGACGAATACGAAACACTATTAACTGACAACCGTATTTGGAAACAACGATTAGTTGGAATTGGTGTAGTGTCTCCTGAACGTGCTCTTCAATTAGGGTTTACTGGCGCAATGCTTAGAGGTTCAGGTATTGAATGGGATCTTAGAAAAAAACAACCTTATGAAGTTTACGACAAGTTAAATTTTGACATTCCCGTAGGTGTGAATGGCGATAGTTACGATCGTTACTTGGTTCGGGTTGAAGAGATGCGTCAGTCGAATAACATCATTAAACAGTGTATTTCATGGTTAAGAGCTAATCCTGGCCCAGTCATTTCTGACAATCATAAGATAGCCCCACCAAGTCGCATTGATATGAAGTCAAATATGGAAGAGTTGATTCATCACTTCAAATTGGCAACTGAAGGTCTGCATGTTCCAAAGGGCCAAGCCTATGCCGCAGTTGAGCATCCCAAGGGTGAGTTTGGAATTTATGCTATCTCAGATGGGGCTAACAAGCCTTATCGTTTAAAGATTCGTGCACCAGGATTTCCGCATCTTGCAGCTTTAGATGAAATGGCCAGAGGACATATGATTGCTGACGCCGTAACCATTATTGGCACGCAAGATATCGTATTTGGTGAGATAGATAGGTAAGGATGCCAATGATAAATTTTTCAGAAAAAGCGTTAAAAGAGATTGCAAGAAATATTGCGAAGTATCCAGCTGACCAAAAACAATCCGCTGTAATGGCAGCACTTACAGTAGCTCAAGATGAGTTTGGTTGGATCTCGCCTGAAGTATTACAAGAGGTCGCACAAATTTTAGAAATGCCTCCGATTTGGGTCCAAGAAGTTGCTACGTTTTACAACATGTACAACAACAAGCCAATAGGTAAATTTAAAATAACTGTTTGTACGAACTTGCCATGCGAACTATCAGGTGGTGTAAAAGCTGCGCGTTATATTCAAGAAAAACTTGGCATTTCCTTCAATGAGACAACCCCTTGTGGGACATTTACATTAAAAGAGGGCGAGTGTATGGGGGCCTGTGCCGATGCGCCAGTAGCTCTGATTAATGATAAAAAAATGTGTAGTTGGATGAGTAACGAAAAAATTGATGCCATGCTAGAAGAGTTAAAAGCAAGTGCCTCAATTCAAACAGGATACACCGCATGACCTCATTACATAACTTACATATCAAGCCATTAATATTGGCCGATCTTAATGGTTCTAATTGGCATTTAGCTGATTATGTTGCCCGCGGCGGATATAGTGCGCTGAAAAGGATTTTGTCTGAAAACATTCCTCCAGAGCAAGTTATTGCGACGGTAAAAGCCTCTGGCCTTCGTGGACGTGGTGGCGCTGGGTTCCCGACGGGATTGAAGTGGAGTTTTATGCCAAGACAATTGCCTGGAGATAAATACCTTGTTTGTAATTCAGACGAGGGAGAACCAGGTACTTTTAAAGATAGAGATATTCTTCGTTATAACCCGCATGCACTGATTGAAGGAATGGCAATTGCTGCTTATGCAATGGGGATTCCTGTTGGCTATAACTATATTCACGGAGAAATCTGGAATGAGTATGAAATCTTTGAGCAAGCGCTCGAAGAGGCAAGGGCTGGCGGTTATCTTGGTAAATCAATTCTGGGATCCAACTTCTCATTTGAGTTATTCGCACATCATGGATACGGAGCCTATATTTGCGGTGAGGAAACTGCCTTATTAGAATCTTTAGAAGGTAAAAAAGGTCAGCCAAGATTTAAGCCACCATTTCCTGCAAGCTTTGGTTTATATGGTAAACCAACAACCATCAACAATACTGAGACGTTTGCAGCTGTGCCGTTTATTTTTAAAGTTGGTCCAGAAGCCTATTTAGGTTTAGGAAAGCCCAATAATGGCGGTACAAAAATCTTTTCCGTTTCTGGAGACGTAGCAAGACCTGGTAATTATGAAATACCTTTGGGAACATCTTTTTCGACCCTACTTGAGTTAGCAGGTGGAATGCGTGAGGGGCGTAAATTAAAAGCTGTAATTCCTGGGGGATCTTCTGCGCCTGTTATTCCTGGCGATATGATGTTGGCTACCGATATGGATTACGACAGCATTTCTAAAGCTGGCTCTATGTTGGGTTCAGGTGCTGTTATTGTGATGAACGATACACGTTGTATGGTTAAGTCGTTATTACGTTTATCTTACTTCTATCATGAAGAATCTTGTGGTCAATGTACTCCATGCCGAGAAGGAACTGGATGGCTTTGGCGTATGGTCGATCGAATTGAGCATGGCAAAGGCCAAATGGAAGACTTGGATCAACTCAATCAAATCGCAGGAAATATTATGGGTAGAACAATTTGCGCACTTGGCGATGCCGCGGCGATGCCTGTTCGAGGAATGTTAAAGCACTACATGGATGAGTTTGTATTCCACGTTGAAAATAAGCGTTGTATCGTGCCTGAATATGTTTGAGGCATTTAAAGTATTTAAAGATTAAGGTGATTTAGAAATGGTTCAAATCGAAATCGACGGTAAATCGGTGGAAGTCAAAGAAGGTACGACGGTAATTAATGCTGCCCATCAAATTGGGACGTACATACCTCATTTTTGTTATCACAAGAAGTTGTCGATCGCTGCAAACTGCCGTATGTGTTTAGTTGAAGTTGAAAAAGCACCAAAGCCAATGCCTGCATGTGCTACGCCGGTTAATGCTGGAATGAAGATTTTTACTAATTCTGCCAAAGCAGTAGAAGCTCAAAAAGCAGTAATGGAATTTTTATTAATCAATCACCCTTTAGATTGTCCAATTTGTGATCAGGGTGGTGAGTGTCAGTTACAGGATTTAACGGTCGGTTATGGTAAATCAAACTCTAGATACCATGAAGAAAAGCGCGTTGTTTTTCATAAAAATGTTGGTCCATTAATTTCGATGGAAGAGATGAGTCGTTGTATTCATTGCACACGATGTGTTCGTTTCGGTCAAGAAATAGCCGGAGTGATGGAGTTAGGAATGTTAAACAGGGGTGAACATTCTGAAATTACGGCTTTTGTTGGTCAAACGGTTGATTCTGAATTGTCTGGCAATATGATTGACATTTGTCCCGTTGGTGCTCTCACTAGTAAACCATTTAGATATGCCGCAAGAACTTGGGAACTTGGACGTAAAAAATCAGTCAGTCCACATGATTCACTCGGAACTAATATTATTGTTCAAACTAAGTCTGATGAAGTCAAAAGGATAGTACCCCTTGAAAATGAGGGTGTTAACGAATGTTGGATCTCAGATAAGGATCGTTTTGCCTACGAAGGATTAAGAAGTGATGATCGTATTACTTCCCCTATGGTTAAGCAAAACAACGAATGGATAGAGTGTGAGTGGCAAGATGCCTTGGAGTATGTTCAATCGGGTTTAAGTGGTGTTAAAGCAGATCATGGTGCTGATTCAATTGCCGCTTTAGCTCACCCAATGTCTACTGTCGAGGAATTGTATCTTCTCAAAAAATTAATGAATGATTTTGGTTCATCTAAGATTGAGTCTCGTTTGCGTCAAATTGATAATCAAATTCCTTCAGGGACGAATTGGTTAGGAATGCCAGTTGAGAAGCTTGAGCATTTAGATCGTTGTTTAGTAATTGGAAGTTTTTTAAGAAAAGACCATCCTTTACTAGCTGCCAGATTAAGAAAAGCTGCAAAAACTAGTCTTCAATTATTAAGAATCGACAGTGGTTCCGATGACTGGTTAATCAATAATGTAAAAGGAATTAAATCTACTCCATCAAACTGGATTAATGACCTTATTGAGCTTGCTAGTGCAATTGCAAAAGAAAAAGGTATCAATTCTCCATGTGCTTTGGTTGAAGTCTCTGATCAAATGCTAGAGTTTGCGAAAAAGTTAATTTCTGGTCAAGAAAAAGCAGTCCTGATAGGTAATACAGCTCTAGCTCATCCCAACTATTCTCAAATTGATGCTTTGGCTACTTGGATTGCAAATGCAGTCGGCGCTAGCTTAGGTTTTCTTGGCGATGGGGCTAACTTTGTTGGAGCTCAAGTTTTGGGAGCAGTAACATCTTCCGATAATCAAGGCGGTGTTCAATCGATTTTGAATGCCAATGTAAAGGCTTTTGTTCTCCTCAATCTTGAGCCAATCGTTGATTTACCTGACCCATTATTGGCAAGGGCTGCACTACAAAACGCGCAAACTGTGATTGCTTTATCTGCATATGCCTCCGATGATTTATTAGAATTGGCTGATGTGATTTTGCCAATCACACCATACGCTGAACAAGCTGGTACCTATATTAATATTGCTGGTGAAATTCAAACGTCGCAAGCGAGTGTAAAACCTCTCGGTCAAGCCAGACCGGCTTGGAAGGTTTTAAGAGTTCTAGGCGGTTTACTTGAACTCCCAACATTTAATTTCAATACGGTTGAAGAGGTTCGTAGCGTAGCAATTGGCCATTATGAAAATATAGTGGCAATGCCAGCTCATCAATCGATCGAAGTAAATGCTCAATTTAATAGAATTTCTTCCGATGGATATGAACGTTTAGCCGATGTTCCTATTCATTTTACTGATGCTATTGTGAGAAGATCTCCGGCTTTAAAATTGACATTAGATAGTAAAAAAGCCCTAAAAGTTGGCTTGCCTAAAAAACTATTTGAAGAAATGAATTTAAAAGAGGGTGATGCTGTACGAATTTCTCAAGGCGAATCACAAGTTGTAATGCCAGTAACTCTTGAAAAAGACTTAGTTGATGGAGTGATTCGATTATCAGCAGCTACTCCTGCTAGTTCTTTGTTAGGTTCAATGTTTGGCTTGTTAAGCTTGGAGAGAGTATGAACATCATCGAAATCATAACTTCTCATGGTGAGCAGACTTTTGGTCAGTTGTGGCCGATTGTTTGGGCATTACTTCGAATTGTCATCATTGTGTTACCAATGTTTGCCTGCGTTGCTTATTTAACGCTTTGGGAAAGAAAGTTGATTGGTTGGATGCACGTTCGTATGGGACCAAATCGTGTTGGTCCTTTAGGTTTGCTGCAACCTATCGCAGATGCTTTGAAATTACTTTTAAAAGAAGTGATTCAACCAACAAGAGCTAATAAGGTGTTATTTATTATTGGCCCCGTTATGGTAATTGCCCCAGCCTTTGCAGCCTGGGCGGTTGTGCCGTTTCAAGCGGATTTGGTTTTGGCCGATGTGAATGCTGGACTACTTTATGTAATGGCAATTACTTCGGTAGGCGTTTACGGAGTGATTCTTGCAGGTTGGGCTTCTAACTCGAAGTATGCTTTTTTAGGAGCTATGCGGGCTTCTGCTCAAATGGTTTCCTATGAAATTGCGATGGGATTTGCTTTGGTTGGAGTCTTAATGATCTCAGGAACTTTGAACCTGGGTGATATTGTTAAATCACAATCGCATGGATTCTTTGCAGATATCGGATTAAATTTTTTATCATGGAATTGGCTACCTTTATTGCCAATGTTTGTTATTTATTTTATTTCTGGTGTTGCTGAAACCAATCGTCACCCATTTGACGTGGTTGAAGGTGAATCTGAAATTGTTGCTGGTCATATGATTGAATACTCTGGAATGGCATTTGCAATGTTTTTCTTGGCAGAGTACGCCAATATGATCCTAATCACAACTATGTGTGCAACTTTATTTTTAGGTGGATGGTTACCAATTGTTGACTTGCCTATATTGAGAG
Source organism: uncultured beta proteobacterium (assembly GCA_903889595.1). Lineage (GTDB taxonomy): Bacteria > Pseudomonadota > Gammaproteobacteria > Burkholderiales > Burkholderiaceae > Polynucleobacter. The sequence continues at coordinate 7,447 of CAISYI010000087.1, read as the reverse complement.
ATATTCCGGGCTTTTTTTGGTTACTACTTAAAACTTTTTTATTGTTGTCCGTTTTTATTTGGTTAAGAGCATCCTTACCTCGTTATCGTTACGACCAAATTATGCGTTTAGGTTGGAAAGTGTTTATTCCCCTATCCGTATTTTGGGTAGTTGTAGTTGGTGCTTGGGTAGTTTCTCCACTGAGCGTATGGAAATAAAGACCTGTCATTTACTGGAAAAATCAGATGTTGAATAATGTTCGCGAGTTTTTAAATAGTTTGCTTTTAAAAGAAGTTTTTAAAGGCATGAGTTTGACTGGGAAATATTTATTTTCTCCGAAATCAACTATTCAATACCCTGAAGAAAAAACGCCTATGTCACCACGCTTTAGGGGCCTTCATGCTTTAAGAAGATACCCTAATGGCGAGGAAAGATGCATTGCTTGCAAATTATGTGAAGCTGTTTGCCCTGCGTTAGCCATCACGATTGAGTCTGACCAAAGGGAAGATGGTTCTCGAAGAACGACTAGGTATGATATTGACCTAACAAAATGTATCTTTTGTGGTTTTTGTGAAGAGGCATGCCCTGTTGACGCTATTGTTGAAACACATATTCATGAATACCATGGCGAGAAGCGAGGAGATTTGTACTTTACCAAGGATATGCTCTTGGCAGTAGGTGATCAATTTGAAAATGAAATTGCAGAGAAAAAATCTGCTGATGCTAAATACCGATAAAAAGACATAAGCCATGAATTTTGATTCTCAAACTATCCTTTTTTATACTTTTGCCTTAGTGCTTTTAATTTCAGCCTTCAAGGTAATTAGTACTAAAAATCCTGTTCATGCAGCATTGTTCCTTGTTTTGGCGTTTTTTAATGCGGCAGGTATTTGGATGTTATTGCAAGCTGAATTTTTATCAATTGCATTGATTCTTGTATATGTCGGTGCAGTGATGGTCTTGTTTTTGTTTGTAGTAATGATGCTAGATTTAGATGTTGAACATCTACGCAATCAATTTAAACAATTCTTGCCAGTGGCAACCATTGTAGGATTTGTTATTGTGGTTGAGATGACTGTAGTCCTAGTTAGAGGTTTTATTGGCTCTAGAGTGCCAATGCCACTGCAAACACCTGAGGGTGAGAGTAATACTATGAGCCTTGGTAAGTTAATTTACGGGGACTATGTATTTGCTTTCGAAATTGCTGGAATTATTTTGTTAGTTGCAATTGTTGCAGCCGTTGCTTTAACTTTACGTCGCCGTAAAGACCATAAAACTCAAGATGTTCCTGCACAGATAAGAACCAAGAAAGAAGATCGCGTTCGAATCGTTTCAATGCCTGCAGATATTGCTAATCGTCAGGACGGAAAAAAATAAAATGATTACCTTAGCCCATTATTTAGTTTTAGCCGCAATCTTGTTTGCAACCGGCATTATTGGTATTTTCTTAAATCGTAAGAATATTATTGTTTTATTAATGTCAATTGAACTCATGTTGCTTGCTGTGAATACCAATTTTGTAGCGTTTTCTCATTTCGGTGGAGATATGCTAGGACAGGTTTTTGTCTTCTTTATTTTGACTGTAGCAGCTGCAGAGGCAGCAATCGGTTTAGCTATTTTGGTGATCTTATTCCGAACTAGAGATACCGTTAGCACTGAAGATCTTGGTCAATTGAAGGGTTAATAGGAAAATTTGGTAAAAATGATAATGACGCAAACACTTAACCCCTATCTACTTCTTGCTATTCCTTTAGCCCCACTTTTTGGTGCGATGATAGCTGGTTTTTTTGGGACTAAATTTTTTGGTAATCTTTTAGATAAAACATCCTGCCATCGAATCACCATCCTAGGAGTTGCGATAGCTTGTGGCCTTTCTATTCATGTTCTGCTTGATGTATTAAACGGTGCAAGATTTAACGGCAATATTTATGAATGGATGAAGCTTGGTAATGAACTTGTTCTACCAGTTGGTTTTCTAATTGACCCGCTGTCTGCCATGATGATGGTAGTTGTAACTTTTGTCTCCTTGATGGTACATATTTACACCATTGGTTATATGGCTGAAGATGAGGGTTACAACCGCTTTTTCGCATACATATCACTTTTTACCTTTGCCATGCTGATGTTGGTGATGAGTAATAACTTTTTACAATTATTTTTTGGTTGGGAAGCAGTAGGATTAGTCTCTTACCTCTTGATCGGCTTTTGGTACAAAAAGCCAACTGCTATTTTTGCAAATATGAAAGCCTTCTTAGTTAACCGAGTAGGTGATTTCGGTTTTATTCTTGGCATTGGTTTAATCCTTGCATCAACTGGCACGATGGATTATCAAACCGCCTTTTCTCAAGTTGATAATATTTTCGCTCAAAGTTTACCAGGCACCAGTTGGAATTTAATGACGGTAACCTGTATTTGTTTATTCATTGGTGCCATGGGTAAATCGGCGCAATTCCCATTGCATGTTTGGTTACCAGATTCTATGGAAGGTCCGACCCCAATTTCAGCATTAATTCATGCTGCCACAATGGTTACGGCAGGAATTTTCATGGTGAGTAGAATGTCACCATTCTTTGAGTTGTCAGATGTTGCGTTATCTTTCATTCTGATCATTGGTTCTATTACAGCTTTATTTATGGGTTTCCTTGGAATCGTTCAAACCGATATTAAAAAAGTTGTCGCCTACTCTACACTTTCACAGCTAGGCTACATGACGGTTGCTTTAGGAGTTTCAGCTTATCCAGTTGCTATTTTTCATTTAATGACACACGCCTTTTTCAAAGCGTTGTTATTTTTAGGTGCAGGTAGTGTCATTATGGGTATGCACCATGATCAAGATATGCGAAATATGGGTGGCTTAAGAAAGTATATGCCGATTACATGGATTACCTCATTAATAGGTAGTTTGGCTTTAATTGGAACGCCATTCTTCTCTGGTTTTTATTCCAAAGATTCAATTATTGAAGCAGTTTCTGAAAGCCATCTCTATGGTTCTACATTTGCTTACTATGCTGTCATGATTGGAGTATTTGTAACGGCTTTCTATTCATTTAGAATGTACTTCTTGGTCTTTCATGGAGCTGAACGATTTGGAGTCATTCATCATGATGAGCACCATGACGACCACGCTCACCATGATGATCATGCACACGAAGAACATCATGGACTTGCCCCAGGACAAAAGCCGCATGAGTCGCCTTGGGTGGTAACAGTTCCTCTGATCATGTTGGCTATTCCATCTTTTCTCATTGGTTTCTTTGCGATTGAGCCAATGTTATTCGGTGGATTTTTCGATGGTGCGATTTTCATCAATTTAGATAAGCATCCGGTTATGGAAGAGCTCCAAGCAGCCTTCCATGGTGCTATACCAATGGCTATGCATGGATTTTCTACTCTTGTATTTTGGTTAGCTTTCTCAGGGGTGCTTTGTGCTGCAGTGTTCTATTTATGGTTACCTATTATCCCTGCAACAATTGCGCGTATCTTCGCTCCGATTAAAAAGGTCTTAGACAATAAATACTATCTTGATGACTTTAATCAAATAGTTTTTGGTGGCGGAGCCAAAGCTATTGGTGAGGGGCTTTGGAAATTTGGTGATCAAAACGTGATTGATGGTTTTGTTGTTAACGGAAGTGCAAAGGTTGTTGCATGGTTCTCTGGTATTTCGAGACAGTTGCAAACTGGATATTTATATCACTATGCTTTTGCAATGATCATCGGAGTCATCGGTTTGATTACATGGATTCTTTATACCCACTTGGGTTCAATTAAATAAGCGGCAGGTCATGATTTTATCTATAGCTATTTGGATGCCGATTGTCTTCGGTATCATTATTTTAGGAAGCGGTTCCGATCGCAACTCAGGTTTTGTAAGAGTATTTGCTCTAATTGCATCGATTCTAAGTTTTGTTATTACATTGCCATTAGTAATTGATTTTGATGTTGCCAATACTGGGATGCAGTTTATTGAGAATGTTTCCTGGGTTGCTAGGTATGACATTAAATACCATTTAGGTGTGGACGGCATCTCTGTTTGGTTTGTTGTGTTGACATCCTTTATTACTGTCATCGTTGTTTTAGCCGCATGGGAAGTCATACAAGAACGAGTAGCGCAATATTTTGCTGCATTTTTGATTCTTTCAGGATTAATGATTGGTGTGTTCGCCGCTCTTGATGGGCTCCTTTTCTATATCTTTTTCGAAGCTACTCTCATCCCTATGTACATTATTATTGGGGTGTGGGGTGGAAAAAATAGAATTTATGCAGCCTTCAAGTTTTTCCTTTACACATTAATGGGGTCATTACTAACCCTCATTGCTTTCTTATATTTATACAATGCAACTGACACTTTTGATATTTTGACTTGGCACAATGCAAAGTTAGACTTTAAAGAACAGTTATTTATCTTTATCGCTTTCCTCATGGCTTTTGCAGTTAAAGTACCAATGTGGCCAGTTCATACTTGGTTGCCAGATGCTCACGTTGAAGCACCAACCGGTGGATCTATCGTACTAGCCGCCATCATGTTAAAGCTTGGTGCGTACGGCTTTTTAAGGTTTTCCTTACCGATTGCACCCGATGCAAGTTTGTATTTGGCGCCTTTCATGATTAGTCTTTCTTTGATTGCTGTTATCTATATTGGACTTGTGGCATTAGTTCAAAAAGACATGAAGAAGCTAGTCGCCTATTCTTCAATTGCACATATGGGTTTTGTTACCTTGGGTTTTTTCATTTTTAACCCAATGGGCTTTGAGGGTGGAATCGTACAAATGATTTCACATGGATTTATTTCTGGAGCAATGTTCTTCTCTATCGGTGTTTTGTATGATCGTATGCATACTCGCCAAATTGCAGATTACGGCGGGGTAGTTAATACCATGCCACGATTTGCAGTTTTTGGAGTTTTATTTGCTATGGCAAATTGTGGTTTACCAGCAACCTCAGGTTTCGTTGGTGAGTTTATGGTGATTTTGGGTGCGGTTGATTACGATTTTGTTATTGGATTTTTAGCAGCAACGGCTTTAATCCTTGGTGCTGCATATTCTTTATGGATGACAAAGCGAGTGTTTTTTGGTGATGTTGCAAATGCACATGTAGCCGAATTAAAGGACATTAATGGTAGAGAATTTTTAATTCTGAGCCTACTCGCTATTTTGACAATTGGTATGGGTGTTTATCCAAAACCGTTTACGGATATTATCCATCCGGCAACGATTGAGTTACTCAAACATATAGCTGTCAGTAAGATTTAAAATATTGGAACCATCATGCAAGCCTTAGACCTTATTGAAATACTACCTGAACTACTCTTACTGATAGTCATATGTTTTATTCTTCTTGTTACGCCCTTTATCAAAGAGGTGGAATTAAATGATGAAGATGTCTTTTTTACACCAAAGGCAGCAGCAATTGCTTATCAAATCTCTTTATTGACCTTATTCATCTTGGCAGTATGGTTTGGGATTAGAACATCAGATTTACCTCAGTTGATAATGAACGACCTCTATAGAGTTGATCCATTATCTAATGTGCTTAAAAGTGTTTCATGTATTGCAGTATTAATCACCTTTATTTATTCAAAGCAGTATCTAATCGATAGAGACCTGTTTAGAACTGATTTCATCGCTCTTGCATTACTGGCGCTACTTGGCCAGTTTGTAATGATTTCTGGCTCTAATATGTTGACCCTTTATTTGGGTATCGAGCTATTGGCTTTATCGACCTACACTTTGACCGCAATGCGACCCAATTTCCCAAGAGGAATCGAAGCAGGGATGAAGTACTTTATTTTGGGTGCATTGTCCTCAGGTTTTTTATTGTACGGAATGTCCATGATTTATGGTGCTACAGGTTCCTTAGGGTTAGATGATATTTATCGTGCCACTACCAATGATGGCGTTATGCGTCTTGTCTTAGCCTTTGGACTAGTATTTTTGCTAGCCGGAATGGCTTTTAAATTGGGTGCTGCACCTTTTCATATGTGGGTGCCAGACGTCTATGATGGAGCCCCCACTGCCGTAACTCTATTGATTGGTGGTGCGCCAAAAATCGCTGCCTTTGCAATTACTTTTAGATTACTAGTGGATGGTTTACAACCGATTCAATCTGATTGGCAGCCAATATTAATTTTCCTAGCAATTTGCTCCCTACTCATTGGTAACTTAGCCGCTATTGCGCAAACAAATATTAAACGTATGTTGGCATACTCAACCATCTCACATATGGGTTTTATGCTTTTAGGTTTTATGTCAGTTTTTGATAGTCATGCCTACAGTGCAGCCTTTTTGTACGCGATTACCTATGTTCTTTCGACACTAGGTACTTTTGGGTTGTTGATGATTTTGTCCAAAAAAGGATTCGAGTGCGAAACGATTGATGACTTAAAAGGTTTAAACAAGCGTAACCCTTTACTTGCATTCATTATGTTGCTATTGATGTTCTCCTTAGCTGGCATTCCACCAACAGTTGGTTTCATAGCAAAGTTATCAATTTTAGAAGCCTTGGTTGACGCAGGATATGTTCCCTTGGCACTGTTTGCAGTTTTAGCTTCTTTAATCGGCGCATTTTATTACCTACGTGTCGTCAAAACAATGTACTTTGAAGAACCAACAGACTTATCTCCAATCCAAGGCTCGAATTTTGCACGTTCAGTTCTAACCCTGAACGGATTGTTTATTTTGTTAGCAGGTATTTTCCCTGCAACTTTAACAGCGCTTTGCTTGTCAGCTATGCGCTTAACTATGCAAGGTTGATGTCAAGCTCTAAACCATCCTTAACTAGCTTTTCTGAATTACCAGAAAAGGATGATCATCTTAAAGAGCAGACAACGGATAGCCGTCTAGCCTATGACGGTTTATTTCTTAAGGTATTTAGCGATGAAGTGCAATTACCTAATCAGAAACTTGTAAATCGTGAATACATAAAACATCCAGGTGCTGTAGCAATAGTCCCTTTGTTTGAAGATAACTCGGTACTAATGGAGAGACAATTTCGTTATCCACTTCATAAAGCAATTCTAGAAATACCCGCTGGAAAATTGGAGTTTGGTGAAGACCCATTATTATGCGCAAAAAGAGAATTGAAAGAAGAAACAGGGTTTGAGGCAAGTGAATGGATTTTTCTTGGAAAAATTCATCCAGTGATTTCTTACTCTACCGAATTCATCGATATTTATTTAGCAAAAGGCTTAGTTCAAGGTCCAGCCAAATTAGATGAGGAAGAGTTTTTAGATGTTTTTAGAGCCACGATCCCAGAAATTAGTGAGTTGATCAAAAAGGGTTTAATTACTGATGTGAAGACTATTATTTCCCATTACTGGTTAAAAGATTATTTATCTGCACATTGACATCCTCCCCGCCCTAAAGGACGGGGATTCCTACTGCGCTCAGGCTGCTAGAGCTTGAGTCACTTCGGCGGGTTCCTGCTTCACAGAGTGGTCTGACTGCCCCTACTCTCCACAGGCTAACAAGCG
>CAISYI010000086.1 GCA_903889595.1 uncultured beta proteobacterium | reverse complement strand
ATGAATTGAAGTCTCTTTTTTCTATTCTGTATCAACATAACAGATCTTATTGGCGTATTAGGAATAAAGGAATTATATGCTCATAACGTAGTTGAATCTAATTTCTTCGGTACTCTCTCTTCAGTTATCGAAGAAGATTTACTCCAAAAAGAAGACTGAATCGCGCATATTTAAAATACTTCAATTGATGAGCTTATTTAGACTTGAACCGTCATATTTTCCATGATAGATTGATATTACATATCAGGATTCTCTGATTTATCTAAAGTATTTCATCCTTAAAATTGCCTTCACATAATGCATTGATTGCATTGTGGAAAACACTTGTTTAAAAGAAATCTAATCTATGGCACGCCTTTATCCTGATGACTATTTAGATACCTACTCTAATGAAATTTACAGTAGTGAATTTGAAACTTTAGAAAAACTCAAAACTGGTTTGTCAGATCAATATGAGATCTTTCATGGTGTCCATTGGAGTAACGTTAAAGGAAAAGCAATTTATGGTGAAATTGATTTTTTAATACTTCATCCTAATGGTCGTTTGTTAGCAATAGAACAAAAAAACATTGAATTAGAATTTCGAAAAGGTGATTTAATTGCTCGTTATGGAATTAATCAAGAAGAAAAAGTTGTAACTTCTCAGATTGTTCGAAATATTTCTAATCTTCGAACTAAGTTTTCAGATACTTATCCCCATCTTGCGCTGCAAATAGATCATATATTGTATTTGCCGACCTCAAATTACAACGCAGCCGTACCGATGAATGTGGGTCGTATTGTCGATAGTTCTGAAGCAAATAGCTTACCTGATATAGTCCGAGAAATCTTGGAAAGTTTCACAGATTCTTTGCCGAAAAATTTAGCAGCACATGAGGATATTCACCGATTTCTCATGTCACAATTAAAGTTAATACCTAATGTTGGCGTCCTAAGCGAACAGGTTAAAGAAGTTAGTTTTAATTTGTCTCGGGGACTAAGCGAATGGGTACAGCGATTAGAATTTGATCCATTTCGATTGCATATCCAAGGTACTGCTGGTTCAGGTAAAACACAGCTTGCCTTAAATGAATTAAGTATTGCGAATGAAAAAAATTTGTATGGCCTGTATTTATGTTTTAACAGACCATTAGTTGATTCGATAAAAAAATTTGCACCAAATCCACAAATTTGTTTTACTTTTCATGAACTCGCCAAAAATATTGCCGATTTATTAAGCATAAAAGTCGATTTATTATCTAATCAAGCTTTTTTAGATCTAGAAATGATTTTTGCCGATCACGCTGTACAACTGGCCAATGAGTTTGATTATTTAATAATTGATGAAGGCCAAGATTTCAAGGCGGAGTGGCGAGATTTAATTTGTCAAATGGTCAAGCCAGAGGGAAGAATTATTTGGATGGAGGACATAGGTCAAACAATTTATCCTGAGCGTTACATAAATGAATGGGGAGGCTGGGTAAACTTTAAATTACCAATCAATTTTCGGTCGCCAAGGCTTATTGTTGATTTAATTAATGAATTGCAATTAACTGGAGAGGAAGTCGTAAGTGGAAGTCCCATGATAGGGGAGTTGACAGGATTGAGAACGTATCAAAAATTAGAAAAAGGTTCGCTATTTAAAGCGACTCAAATTGAAGTTCAAAATTTATTAAATAATGGGTACGATCCTGAAAATATAGCAATTGTCACTTTTTGTGGTGCTAACCGAAGCGAGCTTCTCAATTCCAACCAAATGCATATAGCTAGTAAGTCGATTAAAAAATTAATTGGATATGGTTCTGACAATCAACCAAAGTGGAGTAATGGTGACGTTCTACTTGATACCATTTATCGATTCAAAGGCTTATCTACAGATGCGGTCGTTATAACTGAGGTAGACTTTACATCATGGAGTACACATGTCAAAAGTAAACTTTTTGTAGCTTTGACAAGAGCTAGACTGAAAGTTGTAATTGTTGCCAGTGAAGAAGCAGCAAACTTGATTGAAGAAAAAGTTAATTAAATTAACTTAATTACAGATAAAACACAAAAAGCCTGAGATTTGAACTCCAAGAATTCAAAATCACAGACTCAATAAAACTAAACTAATTCACATTTACCCAAAACTTCTAATGATGAATATCTTAATCAATTCAAAGTCAAAGTACTAAGTAATAGTGAGTTAATTACATAGGCTGAATGTTACTAGCTTGCTTGCCTTTAGGGCCAGTTGTTACTTCAAAAGAAACCTTTTGGCCTTCTTTTAAAGATTTAAAACCGTTGGAGTTAATTGCTGAGAAGTGAGCAAATAAATCTTCTCCACCTTCATCGGGAGTTACAAAACCAAAACCTTTAGCGTCGTTGAACCACTTTACAATACCTGTTGCCATAAATACTTTCGTTAGTTGAAACAAATTAATTAAAAAAAAACATCTAATCCTAATCTCATCATCCTTAAAAATTTCTTGATTAAATAACACTGATTACTCCTGGTTAAAGGATCAATGTATCGTCAATAATTAGGGGATTTTTCGGTAGGGTAGAAAAACATAATGACTTCTACCTATTAATTTAGTACTGAAGAGTGACAAAGTTAACAGGCAGAAAATTTGAAAGGTAATTAGGCAGCTTGAATATTGCTAGCTTGTTTGCCCTTTGGTCCTTGAGTCACTTCAAAAGAGACTTTTTGACCTTCTTTGAGGGTTTTAAAACCATTCATATTAATCGCTGAGAAATGAGCGAATAAATCTTCACCGCCTTCATCAGGAGTTACGAAACCAAAACCTTTTGCATCATTAAACCACTTTACAATACCTGTTGCCATAAAAAAGAACTTTCAAATAAAAAATTAAACTGATAAATCTGAAGATGAATAGATAAACATCCTCTCCTCGATTCGCTATTTACCAGTAACTTACTAAAAATAACGAACTGAATGAACATTTTGTTATTTGTTTAAGGATAAGTCAACGAATATTATTGATTTTTTTGATTAAGTAGATAAAATAATCACTTTTTTTTAAAAAATCCAACATTCGCTGTTAAATTTTCGTTAAAACAAAGAAAAAAAGTACACTTGACACCAATTTATGATGAATGTAAGTCTTTCATTTTTTTTCATTATGTGCTTTTTGCAGTTTCTAATCAATATCTTGTAGGCTAAAATTATTCTATGAAAAAACCACAAATTGTCTTTTTAACTCCAGTTGCGAAAAAAACAGCCGAAGAGCTTTATCGCTTTCTTCCAGAGGGTTTTGAACTTAACATTGCCACTCAAAATGATCGTAATGAGCATCAAGAGCTATTGCAAACGGCAGATTATGCATTTCTAGGCGGTACCTACTTAGATGCAGATTTAATTAAAAATGCACCAAATCTTAAATTCATTCAAAAGTGGGGCATAGGAGTCGATAAAATTGATTTAGTGGCAGCCAAAGAAAGAGGAATTCCTGTTGCAATTACTAATGGAGCAAATGCTTCACAAGTAGCCGAGCATACTATTTTACTAATGCTAGCAACTCTTCGAAAGTTGCCCTATGCAAGTAAATCATTAGTTGATGGTCAGTGGATTAACTCGGAACTTAGAGTAACTTGCGCTCAATTAGTTGGCAAAACGGTGGGTATTTTTGGTTTAGGGAATATTGCAAAACAGGTGATCAAGCTTCTTAGAGGTTTTGACACACCAATTATCTATTGCTCAAGAACAAGGCTAAGTATTAAAGAAGAACAGCAATTAAATATCCAATATGTGGATTTTGAAACACTGTTACAACAAAGTGATATTTTAAGTCTTCATGCACCCTTGACGGCTGGGACCAAAAATATCATTAATGCTAAAAATTTAGCCTTAATGAAAAAAGATGCAATTATCATCAATACAGCAAGAGGCGAATTGATTGATGAGACTGCTTTAATAGAGACTATTCAAGCAAAAATGATTCGTGGAGCTGGCTTAGATGTTTTTGCCAATGAGCCACCAAAGCCTGACAATCTGCTTTTGCACCTTGACGAGGTAGTGGTGACTCCTCACTCTGGGGCAAGTGTGATTGAAGCTGTTATCAGTGTTATTGAACACGGCATGAAAAATATTGCCAATTTTGAGTTAGGTAATCCGATTGATCCCGCTGACTGGATTGTGCCACCTCAGACAAAATAATTGGCTGAGGTTTTTCCAATTTTATTATTCAGCTTTAATACCTGCATCCTTGATGACTTTTGATAGTCGACTGACTTCAGATTTGATAAGATTCCCAAACTGTTCAGTAGATGGACTGGCTACTAACTCAATTCCTTTTTCAGCAAATCTAGCTTTTAATTCAGGTTGTGCCCAAGCCTTTTGAACGGCAGCATTTAATTTTTGGGTTATTTCTTTCGGTGTTCCAGCGGGCGCAACAAGAATCGTTAAGGTAACATCCTCGTACCCTGTAAAACCAGATTCAGCCATCGTTGGAATTTCTGGAGCAAGAGGAGATCGCTCTAAGCTCGTAATTGCTAAAGCTCGAACCTTACCTGCTTTCATATTCGGCAATGCAGTACTAACTTGATCAAACATCATGGGTACTTCACCACTCATGACATCCAGCATTGATTGCGCATTGCCCTTGTAAAAAATATTGGTAAATTTAGTGCCTGTTTTTTGAGCAAACACTTCCGTTGCAATATGACCTGTTGAGCCGTTACCACTGCTTCCTGAAGCCATCTCTGGATTATTTTTTACTAGTTGAATAAATTCTTGAATCGACTTCGCTTTGACATTGGGGTTAACTAAAATAAACATTGGAACTTTGCCCGTGAGTGAAATCGGTGCAAAGTCCTTTACTGGATCGTAACCAGCATTGGCAGATATTAAGGATGAAGAAAAAAAGGTACTGGAATTTGCCAGAAGCGTGTAGCCGTCCGGTGCGGCTTTAGCAACAGCTTGTGCGCCAACAATTGAACCTGCACTTGGCCTGTTTTCAACAATGACAGATTGATTGAGGATCTTACCAATTTCAACCCCTAATGTTCTGGCAATAATATCAACGTTTCCACCTGCCGCAACAGGCACAATGATCTTAATCGTTTTATTCGGGTAATCGTTTATCTGTCCATAAACGGGTTGTTGCAAACCCAAGATTAAAAAAATGAAAGGCAGTATTCCCAAAGTAATTTTTTTCATCAAAGTCTCTCTAAAATTATGGTTGTTATCGTTTGTTTTTTTTTATTTAATTTACTTACGAATCGTAGCGTGGATAACCAGAATGTTTTGATTCTGCCTCAAGATATCTCATCATTGCTGGCCATTCTAAAACGCCATAAGGTCTTCTCGTTCCTGGTTGATATAAATGGGCTGTTTTCTCTAGAACCTCTTTACTTGGAAGGTTTAGAGATTGGCCGCTTGCCATGGCATCGACTTGGGCTCGGCAGGAGAGCTCTAACTGATACATGGTATTAAAAGCTTGTTGAACAGTCGCACCGCATGTCAATAGACCGTGATTTTTTAAAATCATGGCGTCATGGTTACCCAAATCAACTACCAGTCGCTTTCGTTCCTCTAGGTCAATTGCTGGACCTTCAAACTCATGATAACCATGGTGACCTACAAATCGAATGGAAGTTTGAGTAATTGGTAACAGGCCACAAGCCATTACTGATACGGCCATACCTGCTCGGGTATGGGTATGAATAATCGCATTAACATCTTTCCTTGCTTCGTGAATACAACCGTGTATGACATAGCCAGATTTGTTGATGCCGTAATCAGTTTGTGGGCTTGATAAGATGTTTCCGTTGATATCAATTTTCACTAAACTTGAGGCTGTTATTTCTTTATAAAGTAAACCGTAAAGATTAATTAAAAGGTGCTCAGTACCTGGAATTTTTGAGGTGATGTGATTGTAAATTAGATCAGACATACCGTATAAATCAATTAAGCGATAGCAAGCGGCTAGTTCAACACGGGTTTGCCATTCTTCAGGACTAACCTGATTTTGAACGGAGGGGAAATTTGTAGAATAATTCATAAGTCTCTTTTTAAATTTAAACCAATTATTTTAGGTTTAATATTACTACTAAAGAGTTAATCACCTGTTAATTATGGAGTTATATGTTGCCAATAGTAGAGCAAGAAAAAATTCAATTCACTATTCCAAAGGGGGCTTGCGATTGTCATGTGCATGTATTTGGTCCAGAGAGTAAGTATCCTTATTCTGACGATAGGGCTTATACCCCAGGTGATGCAAGTGAAGAAGATTTGGCGCAATTGCATGAGAAAATAGGAATAGAACGTTTAGTGATTGTTCACCCAAGTCCATATGGGGTTGATAACAAAAGATCTCAAGATGGGATTGCATTCTTTCATCAAAATGCACGTGGAGTAGCAGTGATTGAAGAAGACACTATCTCTTTGCAAGAAATTGCATCTCTCCATCAGTCAGGATTTAGAGGCGCACGGCTCAATTTAGAAACTGCCGGCATGCATGAGCCGTCGGCAGCCAAAGAAAAGTTTTTAAAGACTGCTCGGCTGATTCAATCCATGGGGTGGCACGTTCAAATTTATTCTAATATCGCCCTGATTGCCCAACTGAAAGAGGTGATTTTACAAAGTGAGTTACCAGTTGTTTTGGATCATTTTGCGCGTATACCAGCTGATTTGGGCTTAAATCAAGAGGGTTTAAAGGATATTTTTGAATTATTAGAAAGTGGCAAAGTGTGGATGAAAATGTCTGCTCCCCAACGCATATCAAATAATCCAGATGGACAAGCTGTTACCGACCTAGCTAGAAAACTAATCCAAATTAATCCAGATCGTTTAGTTTGGGGGAGTGACTGGCCTCACTCTGGAGCCCACCCTGGAGTTCCTAGAGTGAAAGAAAACATTGAACCCTTTCACCCAATAGACGATGGTCATGCCTTAAATCGATTTGCAGGTTGGGCGCAAGATTCAAAGTTGATTAAAAAAATTCTAGTGGATAATCCTGCAATTCTTTATCAATTTTAATTAACAGCTGATGAACTTTAAAGTTGGCTTTGAGGCTTTGTATGACGACTAATTTTCCGATCAATAACTCTCCGATTCAGTCGGATCAACTCGTTGATTTTTGTTCTCGTGTGTATCAATCTATTGGAGTTCCCAAGGAAGATGCTGATTTTGCTGCTGACACTTTAGTTCAAGCAGATTTATGGGGGCATCAATCGCACGGTGTTTTAAGACTTGCTTGGTATTTTGCGCGCTTAAAGTCTGGTGCCATGAAAGCACTTACGAAGGTTGATACGGTTGTTAATGCAGGTGCTGTTGCTGTGATAGATGGCAATGATGGTCTAGGGCCTGTTATTGCTAAGAATGCAGTTTTGCAAGCTACTGAGCGGGCCAAATTACACGGGATTGGGGTGGTTTCAGTTAGAAACTCGAATCATTTTGGTACTTGTATGTATTACACAAGGATGGCGGCTAAACAAGGTTGTATTGGTATGTTAATGAGCAATGCTGGCCCGAACATGGCGCCATGGGGAGGTCGAAAGAAAAAAATCGGCACGAACCCTTGGTCAATTGCCGTGCCTGGTGGCAAACATGAAGCAATTGTGATGGATATGGCCAATTCAGGTGTTGCTAGAGGCAAAATTTATCTCGCAAAAAACCGAGGTGAGGCAATTCCAAATGATTGGGCAATTGACAAAGAAGGGCGACCAACAACGGATCCTGCAGCTGCGATTGAGGGCTTAATTTTACCAATGGCTGGTCACAAAGGTTATGTATTTGGTGTGATGATAGACATCTTATCTGGAGTTCTTTCTGGAAGTTCTTTCTTAGATCAAGTGCATGGACCATACGACCCAGTGAATCGGAGTGGCGCAGGACACTTGATGATTTGTATGAATGTTGAGGCTTTTCAAAAACTAGCAGAATTTGAAGAAAAAATTGAAGCTTATGTAACTTCTTTAAAAGATGTTCCTTTGGCTCAAGGATTTAATCAAGTTTTTTACCCTGGGGAAATGGAAACTATAGCAAACCAAAAAAATCGTACCCAAGGACTAATTTTGCCAGAGGATACTATTCAAAGTCTTGTGAATTTATCCCATGAAACTGGAGTGAGTTTCTAAAAAAGATACAAAAAAGATTGTGATGGACTCATTTTCATGGAAAAGTATTCATTTATTTGGTGCAAAGAACATTGAAATACAGCAATTACAGGCAAGAAATTATAAAAAAATTATTACTAGAATTGCCAGATGCAATTTATACTTAGTCAATTAATTAATCAAATGATTAAAAAAATAAATCAATAAATAAAATGACTACTTGGAGACAACAATGCAAGCTTTGAAATCAGAAATACGCGATGGCATGAGAATTGATTGGGATATGCCCATTCAAATGGATGATGGTCTTATTTTAAGGGCTGATATTTTTCGCCCTATCCATGAGGGTAAGTTTCCAACACTCTTAACTTATGGACCTTACGGAAAAGGTCTCTCCTTCCAAGAGGGTTACAAGACAGCTTGGGAGATTATGGAAAAAGAGAACCCTGATGTCATGCGTGGAACGACCAATCAATATCAAAACTGGGAAGTCGTAGATCCTGAAAAATGGGTTCCAAATGAATATGTCTGTATCAGGGTCGATTCAAGAGGAGCTGGTCGTTCGCCAGGTTTTATGGCCCACAACAATGGTCGCGAAACTAAAGATATTTATCAGTGTATTGAATGGGCGGCTGCCCAAGAGTGGTCGAACACTAAAGTTGGCATGAACGGTATTTCTTACTTTGCTAGTAATCAGTGGCGCGCTGCTGCAGTTCAACCGCCTCATTTGGCTGCTATTTGCGTTTGGGAGGGTTGGAATGATGGCTACCGTGAGTCCAATAGACATGGTGGTATTGCTTGTACATTCCGAAAAAATTGGATGGAAATGCAAGTTAAAACGGTTCAACATGGTGTGGGTGATCGTGGGAAGCGTAATCCAATCACTGGTGAAACAGTATGTGGACCTGAAACATTGTCACAGGAAGAACTTCTAAAAAATGTAGAGAATGTATGGCAGAAGGTAATCGAACAAGAAATGCTGACAGACTGGTACGTAGAAAGAACCGCCGATTTAAATAAAGTAACTGTCCCAGTCCTATCAGCAGCAAATTGGGGTGGTCAAGGTTTACATGGCAGAGGAAATTTTGAAGGATATGTTCGCGCAGCTTCCAACCAAAAATGGTTAGAGGTACACGGCGGTTCACATTGGGCACCTTTTTATACTGACTATGGAATTGACATTCAAAAAAGGTTTTTCGATCACTTTTTAAAAGGCATTGATAACGGATGGGATAAAACACCACCGATTTCTTTACTGGTAAGAAGCCCTGGTGAAAAGTTCGTCCAGCGTAATGAATATGAGTGGCCATTAGCTAGAACAAATTGGACGCACCTATATTTAAATGCTCAAGAGATATCTCTTGAGCCAGTAAAAGTATCAAATGAAGCCCAGTTAACATATGACATGATGGGTGAGGGCGTTACATTTTCCTTACCAGTTCAAACTGAGGAAGTGGAAATTACTGGGCCAATGTCATTAAAGCTCTTTATTTCTTCAAGTACTATCGATGCTGATATTTTTGCTATCGTCAGAGTATTTGATGAAAATAATAAAGAATTAACTTTCCATGGTGCGCTTGATCCGCATACTCCGATTGCCCAAGGGTGGTTGAGAGCCTCACATCGAAAATTGGATCTAACGAAAAGTCTGCCTTATCGTCCATGGCATACCCATGATGAAAAACAACCTTTAGCAGTTGGCGAAATTTATGAGTTAGATGTTGAAATTTGGCCAACCTGTATTGTTGTTCCCAAAGGTTATAGGATTGCATTAACGATTCGTGGAAAAGATTACGAGTTTGAAGGTGAAGCAGCTGTTTTATCTAATATGAAGAATCCTATGACGGGTTGCGGTCCATTCATGCATGATGATGAGACTGATAGACCACCTGCAATCTTTGGTGGTAAAGTCACTTTAATGACTGGACCCAATTATCCCGCGGAGTTATTAATTCCGGTAATACCAAGTAAAGAATCAAACTAACAAGGAGATATTGATGTTTAACTATCGTTGGAAGAAACAATTTGTATTGGGACTCTTTTTGTCCGTTACCAGTAGTCTTGTTTTTGCTCAAAGCACCAATTACCCTAATCGTCCGATTAAAATCATTATTCCGTTTCCACCCGGAAATACCACGGATATTATGACTCGGATGATTGCACCTAAACTTCAGGAAGCTTTAGGTCAAACCGTTGTCGTTGAAAATAAGGCTGGTGCATCTGGAACGATTGGGATGGATTTTGTGGCTAAATCAAAACCTGATGGATATACAATCGCTGCTTCACAAGGCGGAAATATGGTGGTTTTGCCTCACACGAGTAAAACGATTCCCTATAATCCGATAAAGGACTTTGCACCTGTTGCACTTTCTACTACCAACTATCTAGTTGTGATTAGTAATAAAGATGTTCCATTTAAAACAGTTGGTGAGATGATCGCTTGGGCCAAAGCAAATCCTGGTAAATTAACTGTTGGCTCGAATGGTGAGGGTGGTTTTCCTCATTTAACTTTTGAGCATTTAGCAAAAGCAGGTGACTTTACTTTTACCCATGTACCTTATAAAGGTTCAGCGGCGGTTATTACCGATATGGCGGGTGGTCAAGTGATGTTGGGAATTGACGGAGTTAGTGGTCCGACTCCTCATATTCGATCTGGCCTCATTAAGTTACTAGCTGTAACAAATAAAGTACGAGTCAAAGATTGGCCAAACACTCCTGCCGTTGCTGAAACTGTGGCAGGTTGGGATTCGAACGGTTGGTTTGGTTATTCAGCTCCAGCCGGAACTCCCAAAGAGATTGTTCAGCGCTTGAATACAGAAATTAACAAGGCAATGAAGTCACCAGAAACTGTGGAGCAGATGGCACAATATGGCTTAGCAGTTGTTGCAGAATCTCCAGAGTACTTTGCTCAAGAGTTGTTAAAGGACTACAACAAGTACGGAAAATTAGTTAAAGATATCGGTTATCAACCCCATTGATTGGTAATAACTTACATCTCTAATTTTTTTCTCCAAGCCAATTTCCATTGAATAGTTTGGAAATTGGCTTTAGCCATTAGTTAATGGCTCTGCTAAAACAATCAAACTGATCACAGTATAAATAATCATTACTAGACTCAATGGTAGTGTTGAAATACCCGCTGCTGAAGGCGAATTAAAAAGCTTTAAGGCTCTCAAGTGGCAGAGCCAAATTGAGATGACATGACCTAGCAAAATTGAGCTAATAGCAACATACCAAGTTAATCTTGCATCGATTAAAGTGATATCAGGTCTAAGATCAGCAGTTCCACAAATATCCCATCCTAATTGGTAAGGATCAGACAATAAAGCTAAAAAATTTTGTCCTTGTAATATCAAGCTTGAAAAATTATGCGCTATCAAATAAGCAACCGCTATTGGAACAAGTGTTGGAGCAAAACTTTTAACGATGGTCTGGAAATTACTTTTTATTTGAGGGTAAAAGTACTTACTAAGAATGAGGTTGAATGCACAACTCAAAAGAAAAATAGCATATAAGATAAACCAAACTAGGAAAACACCAATCGCTCCTGCTACATAGCCATTGATATCTAAAAGCTTTGGTAGGTATTTGGTTAAAAATTGCTCGTAATATTGCCATGCATTACTTCCGTGTAAGCCGTCAAATAAAACTGTTGATAGCATCGCTATGATGAAGCTTACTGAGCCAGATATAGAAGAATGATTAGAGATTATCAAGCCTTTAAATGGCCAAATAAACCCTATTCCTGAGCTCTTTTTCTCCTGATAATTAATGGCAGATGTCATGCCAAAGTAGGAGAAATAAATTGCGAAAAAATCGATATGATTTCGAACACAATCTTTACCAAATAGTATTTTTAAAATGACACATGCAATCAACCAAGCAATCACAATGGCACTAATGTAACGCGGTAAGGCCGCATTGGGATAAATAACTTCAATCCAACACCATGACAACAATAGAAATGTTGCAGGCCAACAGCCCAACCAGCTTGGATATTTAAATAACGGATTTAACGGTTTTCTGAACAATAGGGCAATGGTATTAAAAAGAGTATCAATTGGGCTAAAGAGTTGTAATACATTACCAAAGACCATAAATAAAAGAGGCATACCAATCCACCAATTTACCCATAAAACGTGTGGAATTAAATTCATGAGTGGATTTTGTGGGCCAGTTAATCCAACTATGAGTAAACCTACAACGATGATTAAAAAGCATAGTTGAATAGGTAATAACAAAAATCGTAGTTTGGTATTAGAAAAGACTTGGGACTTCGACTCATTAGTTTCATTTTTTTTAAATGAATCAATTGGTAATTTTAAGAAAATAATGGCTAAAAAATAAGTGAGGGCAACAGTTCCTGCTGCACCCCATAAAAAATAATTGATAGGTAGAGGTAAATCGTATTTTTCATCAAAGGCATGTGCAAAGACTTGCGATGAAAAAAAGTACAGAAAGGAGAAAAACTTAATTCGGATAAACTTCAAAGTAGGCTGAGGGTGAATGATTTGATTTGGGTTTGCTAGCGGCACTAGTACTGACATTATTGTTTTGTGGATGCCACTCTATTTGAAATTTACCAGTAGCTTTGGCCTCAAATTTATAAACCACTAATTTATTTTTCGGCACTCTTACTTCTATGCCATAGGCATGGAGGTGCAACTCACCAGGGGTGTTACTTGTTATTTGCCACTCAATTTGTTCATGCTGTTTTACTTTAATACGAAGTGGTGGTTTTTCTGAGTGAATTAATTGATCATCAACTAATTGAAACTGAACTACTTTCTTCATCGTTTGCGTCAATCCTTCAGTTG
Source organism: uncultured beta proteobacterium (assembly GCA_903889595.1). GTDB lineage: Bacteria > Pseudomonadota > Gammaproteobacteria > Burkholderiales > Burkholderiaceae > Polynucleobacter. The sequence goes on along the minus strand of CAISYI010000086.1, from coordinate 14,330 downwards.
GGTAAATCATCACCCAACTGAAGAATATCAAACATAAAAAGCGTTTCATTTGCAAATGCAATTGACTTGTTTCGGCTTATTTAACTACCGCATCCCAATTAGCAATTTTTCTAGCTGGTCCTGTTAACTGAAGAATGTGCATTCCTGTGTTTGCACGATCGACGATATAAATATAGCCTCTATCATCTACTTCTACGTTATTAGTTTGAATTGCAACTTTCGTTGCAGCTTCTGTATAAGGTAGTTTCGCACCAGCTGAACTTGCTGGAGTTTCAAGAGCAACCGTATTTTTATTAATCGCTGGAACAAAATAGGCGATTTCTTTCGGTGCAAAAGGATCTCTAACGTCTAGTGCTCTAACTCCAGAGTTAAAGTAAGCGAAGAACATAATTTTCTTGTAAAAAATGTCTGTCATATTTTCATTGGACGAGTGAGCGCCATGACGGCCACCTTTTTTACATAGATTTCCTGGCATATCAGGTAATGCCCAGTTAGAAACCCCATAAGGCTTAGTTTCAGATGAAATATCCATAAACCAAACCATTTGACGGCCTTCTAAGCATTCTTTTTGGATAGCCTCATCCGTTATCACCAAAATATCACCTTTGTTTCCTAATAGGCTATTTTTAAACTGTGGAAATTCCATGTCTAGCATTGGGAAGGTTGTGTGAGCACCGTGCATTGGTGGCAACTCTACTCTTGAAACTTGTGGATACAGTAGATTCTCAGGAGTCGGCTCTTTTGGACCATTTAATAATTTCTCACGGTCTACAATTTGGATGATCCCTTCAGTATTGGTTCCATAACCAAAGTACACTCTATTTCCCTTAGGGCCAGTTGAAATTGGACCGTGCAATGAAATAGGAACTGGTCCACTTGAACCAGGATTTTGTCCAACGAGTCCGAAGTCTCTGATAAAAACTGGCTTTGCCGGATCTGACAAATCATAAATTTGTGTCATACGGTTGGTACGCCATTGTGGATTTCCTGAAACGAGATAGGCAATACCCGTATCACACTCCCAAAAGCTTTTATGCGTTCCCTTTAAACCTTTTACTACGGTAGTCAAAAGACTAGGATTTTCAGGTTGTGTAACATCCCAAACTTCATGAGCTTGATTACCAAAGACTCTTAGCATATAAAATTTGCTTTTATCTGCTTTTGGTAAGGTTGCACCAGAGCAAACACGAACCATTTGCGCTCCACCTTGTTCAGCTTTACCTTCTTCACCTGGAAGATGCTTTAAATATTTTGGCTTTTTGGGGTCAGTAACATCAATAATTGAAGTACCGTTATTTTCCATTTGGCCATTTAAGCTGTTTATCTTGTAATCTCCGTGGTGACCAATATAAGCAATCCAACGATTACCTTGCTTTTGAATCGTTGGTTGATAAGCGGTTCTTCCTTGTAAATCGCTATAACCTAATAAGGCCATATTTTTGGATTCTGTAACACCCTGTGCTGAGCTGTGAAGTGTAGTTAGCGCTAAAAAACTGATGGTAATGAGTTTGAAAAGGCTTGGCTTTAATGCATGGGTTAAGCAACTTTGCATGATTTGTCTCCGTTGGTTAGAAATTAATTGTTTCTTATTGTTTTCTAATTTTATGCTATTTTTTTAGCTACACAAATAAAAAAAATTATTTCGATTTGCAAATAATCCAATGAGATAATATAAAACATAATTTTCCATCTATAGAGATCTCTTTTATGACTAACATTACTCCTGTTATATTATCAGGCGGTTCGGGTTCAAGGTTGTGGCCTTTATCGAGAGCTTTACGCCCAAAACAATTCCTAGGGGTTACCGAAGAATTATCTTTATTTCAATTGACCTTGAGTCGCTTACAAATTCCTTCAAATGAATTAATGATAGAGCCACCAGTGATTGTGGCTAACGATGATCATCGATTTTTGGTTGCGCAACAATGTCTAGATATCAATGTAAAGCCAAAATCATTAATCTTGGAACCCATCGGTAGAAATACTGCTCCGGCGATTGCTGTAGCTGCTTTCTCACTACTTCAGGAAGATCCAATTTTATTAGTCCTGCCATCTGATCATATCTTTACAAATGACCAAGCTTTTATTGAGGCTGTAAAGGTTGGTGCTAAAGCTGCTGAAATTGATGGCTTAGTAACTTTTGGAATTGTTCCAACTTCTCCTGAAACCGGTTATGGATATGTAAAGTCTTTGGTACCTCTAGATTCAACGAAGGCTGTAGCTGTTGAAAAGTTTGTTGAAAAACCAAATCTTGAGACTGCTAAACAATATATTCAAGAGGGTACTTATACGTGGAATAGTGGTATGTTCATGTTTAAAGCTTCCATCTTTCTTGCAGAATTATTAAAGTTTCAACCTGATATTTATAATGTAGCAAAAAAAGCTTGGGAAGATGCTAAAAAAGATTTAGACTTCATTCGTTTGGATTTAGAAAGTTTTGGTAAGTGTCGGTCTGACTCGATTGATTACGCTGTAATGGAAAAAACCAATAATGCTCTTGTAGTTCCTTTGGATGCTGGTTGGAATGATGTTGGATCATGGTCTTCTGTTTGGCAAGCTTTACCTCAAGATGAGAATGGTAATGTTCAAAGGGGCGATACACTCGTAAAAGATTGCAAAAATAGTTTTGTACATGCTGACCATCGCTTTGTTGCTTTATTAGGGGTTGAGAATATTGTCGTAGTTGAAACCTCAGATGCCTTATTAATTGCTAATAAGGATAAGGTACAAGATGTGAAAAAAATCGTTGAAGAACTTAAAGCTAAAAAAAGTACCTTAACCGAGTTACATAGGGAAGTTCATCGTCCGTGGGGATCTTATGATTCTATTGATCATGGTCAGCGCTACCAAGTAAAACGCATTACAGTGAAGCCAGGCGCTAAACTTTCAGTACAAATGCATCATCACAGAGCAGAGCATTGGATTGTAGTATCTGGAACTGCAAAAGTACTAATTGGTGACAAAGAGCAATTGCTGAGTGAAAATCAGTCTGTCTATATTCCAATTGGAGCCGTTCACTGTTTAGAAAATCCAGGAAAGTTACCTTTGGAATTAATAGAAGTCCAGTCAGGCTCTTATTTGGGTGAAGACGATATAGTACGTTTAGAAGATCGGTATGGCAGAGGGTAAACTGGTCACTATCTAAAGAATGCCTCTGTTTTGTTAACAGAGGCATTTTTGTTTACTTATTAAATTCTATCTGGAGCTTTTGCTTTAAGCGATGAGAATAGGATCATTGTCAAAGCAATTATCGAAAGAATTCCAAATAAAATAAACAATATTGGGAATTTGACTAAAGTCCAGTAAATAAACTCAATAAAATTTAGACTTCCAACATCATAATAGTCACCATGGTCAAAGGTGTTGATCTTATCATCATAGATAAGAGCGTTAGTGCCCTCGATGGGATTTTTATAATCAGCCGGATTTAGTAACGCATTTTGAATATTCTCAAAGTCGAAATCAGAAGATCCTTTTAAAAGCACTACACTTTTATGACTTTTTAAAGGGGATTCAAATCCGATGATCTTACCCAGGCCTGCATTAGTCTCACTAGATCTAACTGGTTCATCGACTTCTACTGGTGTGGGGTCAAACATACTTACAAATTTGTTAAATAACTTTTCAGTGATTTTACTCAGTGAGAGAGTGTAACTATTTTTATCGGCTGGAATACTCCAATTTTTTAATATTCTTGAAGAATTATTCTCATCAATGATTAACAAGTCTTTATTTCTTAAATCGTTAATTTGATCATCTAAAGCAACCTGAACTTTGATGGCAGGATAGTGGGTTTTACTACCTAAAAAGCCCATCATCGTTAAATAAGTAGAAATTGACTGTTCATTAAAGTTCTTATTTAAAATGACGCCAGTTTCAGACAAGTCAGCTAATCGCGTAAAAGGGTAACCTTTTTGAGCAAATACACTTAAATTAGGCATCTCAATGAAATGGGATACATGAGATACATCAATTGAGGAACTTGGTAAGAGCATTTTCTGAGTCAATGGAATGGGAGTAGTAGCAACGCACTCTAAATCCTGCGGATATTTGTAATTGAAAAATGCTCTTAGTTTAAGGTCTGATTGATTCGGGAAAATAGGTACTTCAAATTTAACCCGCTTTTCTTTTACTTGATCCAATCGAGATTCGATCTCTTCAGAATCAGCTGATGATTTTCCAAGATTGATATAGTAAGCCAATTTGTCATTAAAGTAATTTTTTAATTGTCCAAAAAGACTGTTTTCTTGGCTAGTTAAAGTGAAGTCTCTAATAAATCGTTGATCATCAGAAATTCCTAAGGATGCTGATTCACCTTTGGTGCTGTCTGGTAAAGAGAATGCAAATTTTAAATCAACCTTAATACCAGTACTGCCCTTGATATGGTAAAGGTCGGGCGGCAACGGCAAATCGAGAGGAATTACAGTACTACCGTAGTTAGCAACTTTTAAGTTGTCCCCAGTAGGAGCTCCAGAAATGTCAGAGATTTTGATTGGCTTGCTAGTTTGCACCCATGCAGGGGCATCGTAGGGAACACGTTTGGGAAACTTTGGTGCACCATCATTCAATTTAATGTAATCACCCGTTAGTAATCTTTTTTTATCAATCAGATTGAGAACGCTAGTTTTATGGGCATTACCATTTGAACCCATAACTAACAGCAACTTACCTAACTTATCAAAAGGGTTTTCAATAATTGCTAATGACGGTTCGGGATTAATCTTTTTAAAATTCAAATTAATTAGATATTCTGGATCTGTAACAAAAATAATGGCATTTCCAGAAGTTGGGATTTTGTTAAAAACACTTTTGAATTTAATTTTTTGTTGATAACCCGAAGCACCCAAGAAAGAACTGAGAATACCTGCAGCTTCAAGTGTATTTTTGTCAGGTGAACCAGCAAATACAAAAGGAATGACTGACGGAGCCTGTTGATCTGGATCTATAAAAGGTACAGGAAACGCTGACAAGTCATTTTGAGTACCAAATTGACTAGTTGTAATATTGTATTCACTCTTATTCCCAAGAACAAACCATAATCGAGAGTCTCTTGGATCCTCACAGTTATTGGAGTAGTGACCATGGAACTTGTATGTGATTAAGTTATTAGCGGTCAAGATTTGATACGGAATTTCAATCTCATCTGTTGTGAGTTGATTCCCAAGAGCACCATCCAGTTTAATTGTCTTAACAGTTTGATCATTGACTAGAACTTCAAGTTCAGAGTTATCTAGTAAATACTTTGAGAAATAAAACTGTAGTTTTAGCTTAACACCTAATGCAATCTCATCAGATCTCACGTTCAATAAATGATCGTATCTTGCATCTAAACCTTTTAATAAAACTGGGCTAGTAGTTCCTATTTCCTTTAACGTGTATGTATTAGACTTTGTCTTGGTTAAAAGGGTTGGAGTATTTTGCGCAAAGGAAGTTGAGTTGCTATTGAGAATAAAAACGCCCAAACAAGCCAAATAGATAATTTTCTTATTCATACCATTTGATAAATGAAGATTAGAAAACATTAAGTTTTCCTCACTTTGTTGCCCATCACTTTTCTAGGACTCAATGGCCCATGACCAATTAACTCTGAAAGTGATGTTAGTGGAGATGCTTTACGATGATTGCCCCAATCAACAGCCCAGTTATCTGCTCTTGAGAAGGTTACTTGAACGAGTTTCCTGTAATTACTTAACTCCATCGGCGAGAATTCAATACCTAATAAATTACCACCTTTTCTGACGGTACCCTTAAACCGAACCTCTTCAGTTTCCCTAAAAATTCCAATGTCTAATACTTTATTAGGGCCTAAATTAATGCCATCTGGTAACTTTAATGACATTCCACGGTTTGAAAAGTCAACGGTAGAACAGAAGATCGTTCTTCCATTGGGTAGGAAAATCGTTGCAGGCAACTCCATATCAACCCTCGGAGTCCTTCTTAACTCTTTTGCCTCATTAGCAACATAAATACAAGCACCCAGAACAACCAAGTTAAATACAACCCAAACTAAGTTTAAAATAGCCGTCCAATACTCTCCGTACCCATTATAAATATTGTGGTAAATACCATAGAAAGCACCAAGGAGGTTGAGCACAAATAAAATAATACAAGGCATTGCAATCTTTGCATCAAATTGACTAGTAGTAAATTTTGTTTGACCTTTAACTGTTACGTTAAATGAACCAAGCTTTGGATTAATAATCGCAAAAATCACTGGCAATAAAACATACGGTGCCAATAAAGTATCGTAAATCTCACCCCAGAATGAATGTCTGTATTGAGATTGTACTTTGTGGTTAGCAATTTGGGCCATAAAAACGTGAGGAATGGCAAATGCGAAAACCGTTAATGCGTAAGCATGATAAATTTCAAAGCCAAATAATAAATAAGCTAAAGGCGACAATAAAAACACGAGTCTAGGAAAGCCGTAAAAAAAACCCATCATTGCTGTTACATAACACAAACGTTGCCCAATGGTTAAACCTCGACCTAATAAGGGATTATCAATCCTAAAGATTTGCGCCATACCACGGGCCCAACGAGTACGTTGTCGAATATGAGCAGGGAAACTATCAGTGGCTAGACCAGAGGCTTGCGGAATCGACAAGTAAGCTAAGTTATAACCTTTGCGGCTAAGTTTAAGAGCGGTATGGGCATCTTCAGTCACAGTGTCTGTAGCAATGCCACCAATTTTCTCTAATGCGGTTCTTTTCAAGATAGCACAAGAGCCACAGAAAAAAGAAGCATTCCAAAAATCGTTACCTTCTTGCACTAAACCATAAAATAATTTACCTTCATTTGGAACATGTCCATGAACATCTAAGTTACGTTCAATTGGATCAGGAGAAAAGAAATGATGAGGAGTTTGAATGAGCGCTAGTTTTGGATCTTTAAAAAACCAACCCATCGTCATTTGCAAAAATGACCTAGATGGTATGTGATCGCAATCAAAGATGGTGACATACTCGCCATTCGTTTGATTTAAGGCATAGTTCAAATTACCAGCCTTAGCATGCATATGCGTTTTCCGGGAAATGTAATTTACTCCTGCCTGTCTAGCGAACTCTTTAAAACTTGGTCTTCCGCCATCATCCAAAATATGAATTTTCATTTTGTTTGCAGGCCAGTCCATTGATTGAGCGGCAAGAACAGAACATCTGACGATATCTAACGGCTCATTAAAAGTAGGAATAAAAACATCAACAGTTGGCCAAAGGTCTACATCTTTAGGTAAAGGGACATACTTCCTGTTGAGGGGCCAAGCGCTTTGAAAGTAACTCAAGAACATAATAGCTACACCATACAACTCAGCTATTAAAAGGCAGTATCCTAAAAAGCTTTCCATTGGGGAGCTGAAGTCTAAAGTCGTAGTGAATCGCCAATATAAATATCTCAATGTCATTATTGACGAAAAGAGCATGAGAAGAAGCGATACAAAACGATTATGAAAATGTTTTCCAATGAAAGATGCACAGATTAAAACAATAATTCCAAAAGCAAATTGGTATTTGTAATCCAGTGGAAAGCTCACAACAACCATTAAAAACGGTAAAAATATCAAAGTAGTGAATATTTTTGGTAGTGGTGAACTCCAATCAATCTTTTGAACTAACTCAAATAGAGCGTTATGGGGGATTGAATGTCCTGGGATAGGAAGTTTATTATTCAATTACTTTCCTAAGAAATAAGTTTCAAGAATTTGAGCTGCGTCAATCATATCTTGCGCACCAAGACTTTCTGGAGCGTAAGAGAGAACATTCGTGCCACATGCTAATGCCTCAGGTATGGCTTGGTCTTGATGAATTTCAGCAAAAACATGGTTAACAAATTTTGTTTTAATGATTTCAGTGATGTTGGTATTCAATTCAAAACTACGATTAACTTGATTGAGGATGACCATAAAACCATCAAAATTAGAACGATTTAAACAATGTCGTTTCAACATTGAGATACTTCGCGGCAAGGTTAAATATGAACTAGCATCTGCAAGCAGGGGAATGACAACAACATCACTTGCATTAAGAGCTTGTTGCGAATAAATTGTAGAACCTGCTGGGGCGTCAATAATAACGATATCTGACGAATTTAGATTCATGCTCTCAATTTCTTTTCTGAGCATCAATGGGTCCTGTAATAACATTTCCTCATAAGCATTTAATTGATCATCATCTAAATTACCGAATGGTAAGATTTTTGATCTATCTGTACTAACTTTAATTTGATTTTTTAAAGAGGTTTGACTAAGAGTTGCTAAAGCATGACCATCATTATTAGATTGGGCAAAACCAAAATGGTATCTCAAAGCATTGTTTGGATCAAAGTCGAGAGTAATAACATCGCGACCCTCTAGTAAAGAAACTGAGCTAAAGTTGGCGCTGATTGTAGATTTTCCTACTCCACCTTTGGTTGAAAAAATGGTTACTATTTTCACTTTTGTTCCAATCTTGAGAAAATTGAGTTCAATGGAGTTGCACTTTGTGTGTTTGGTTTTGTTTCTGCCTGATTAACGTTACTTGAATTTGTTGGCGTATCAACCTTAGAAGGCGTAAAAGTAGACTGTAGATTTGAGTTGATTGGGGCTGTTGGCTTAACAAAACTTGATGTAAAAGTAGACGATGTAGTCGCATTCATCGGACTAGCAAAGTTTGGCATGAAACTCGGTACTGAAGGAATTGATGTTGTCGAATAAACTTTCGGTGCCTGTGGGGCACTAGCAGGATTGTAAACTTGTGGAGTTAAAGGTTCAGGGACTTTTACTGGCTCAGAGGTTAATGGCTCGACATCGGAATCTGAGAAAGTACTAGATTGAACTTCTGTTTCATCAGAAACATTAGAAAGGTCACTAGTAGATTCAAGAACTGGTGATGTATACCTTTCAATCTTTGGGGCAGAGACCACAACATCCACCGGACTATATGCTTCCTCTTGATTAACCTGAGGTCTTTTTACTACCGGGCTTGTTTCTGGAATTGTAGAGCTTGTTAAAGGCGCAATTTCTTGAGTTTCAACAGTATCTAAATTCATAGGCCCATTTTCAAAAATTGAAACTCCCTCTTCATTGGGGTCCTCAAGTTGAATATTTTTTAAATAGCTCCACTTATCTAAAGCGTGGAGTCCATTTTTCTCATGATAAAACTCCTTATAGTCATTAGGAGATTGACCAATCAAACTAAACAAACTTTCTATATCGTTGATGTTTGCCATAATGTTTAAAACCTATTTAAAAGTAATTGTTTTTCGAAAGTAATTAACTAAAAGTATATTCTGCATTTATTTTTAAATTAATATGCTGGGAATTGAGAGTAGGGTGACAAGAGAGGGGAAATTGGTAATTTTAATGATTGCGTAATTTCCTCGAAACTGTACTTTAGGAACAAACTTGCAGCCCATTGGTTATAGTTGCCAGAATTCTCAAATTGCAACACACCACCTAAAAATAATTGGGGATCCAATTTGTAAAGCGTGGAAGCATTCAGACTATAAGCTAAATTGGAAACAGAGTTACTTGGGTAGACAGCAGATGATTTGCCAAATTGAGCCGTTGCACCAAGAATTGCATTGGCAGCATTTTGCATTCCGGCATTAGTTGGGAAAAAATTAGAACCATCTTGGTTAAATGTTTGCCATCCAAGAGAACCAGTTACTGAGTAAATTAAATCCTCTTGGTATCCCTCAACTGAAAGTGGAATACTTACAGCTAGATATTGCTGGGGACTAAAATAGCCACCCTGACCATACGTGTAATAACTTAAATCTTTATTAAAACCAAAATTAGTCATATTTAGACCAACTCTGAATCGTTCCGAAGCCGTTTGTCGGATTTCCTTGTAAACACCACCACTGAACTCCGTCCTGGTATTTGATTCAACATTATTTCCTTCAATCGCATGATAAGACGCATTCATAAAGAGTGCATTGGAGTTATCAACGCCAAATGATTTACTGACACCAATTCGTCCACCGGTAGCGGTTACTCCACCCCATGATAAATTAGTTCGGTTATCAGTTACCCCAGCAAATGACAACACACTATCAGTTACAGGTCTAGAGGACAAAGCACCCGTTACTCTAATAGTATTAGCAGAGTTCACAAAAGTACCATACCTAATACCGCCCGTGATTGTCGAATACTGGAAACCTTGTGGCGTCATACCGATATCTAACCCTAGGTTGTTGATATCGTAGCCAAGAGATAAACCAAGACCACTCACTTGTGGAGTATTAACCGTCCCGGTTGCAAGGGGACCACTACCGTATGTTAGCGAGCTGTAGGTATTTTGACTAATTGATCCTGAGTTGAGGTTAACCGGGGTAGCACGCACTGCCACTTTTCCATCTCCGAGCGGGACTCTAACTTCTATCGGAGTTTGCGTATCCGTCAACCTAGAAGAACCTGAGTCTCCCGTTCTGCTTCGTAAAGAAATGCCTGCAAGTACTTGGGGAGCTTGTGTTTCTTTAATTTCTTGAAGTGCTTCTGCAGTAGAGATAGGTTTTAAATTTACGTTATTAGCTAAGTATTTTGGTAAAGGTACAGGATTTGGAATTTCTGTGTCCATGGCAAAAGGATCATTGAGGGGACTCCTGCCTCTTGATGCAACAACTCTAGTTGTTTCAGGTTTAGGAGGAATTTTACCTTTGTAGAAATCAGTTGGTATGGTTCCTAAACTTGTAATATTGGCGAGACTCGTACTGGAACCTCCAGAAGAAACAGCATTTCTTTCTTGACTTTCCAATGAGGCATTAAACAACTCTTGGGCAGTAGCTAACTTGTTCATGCTTCTGTAAGCACGTCCAGCCTTGTCCAGTATTTCAGGATTATTGGGGTCAAAGGTAATGTAGCGATCTAAATGACTAATCGCCTTAGGGAAGTTTCTTGATTGAATATTAGCTAGTGCGAGACTGTAAATAATATCTGGATTGTTTGGGTATCTTTCTTCGAGGCCTTGAAGCAGTTCGATGGCTTTGGAACCTTGTCCATTTGCAGCGTAAGCGTTACTCAAAGCAATCAAAGTTGCACTATCTGTAGGGCGTTGACTTTGAAGGTCAACTAAAATCCTGGTGGCTTCCTTAGGTTTTCCTAACTGAATTAATGACTCTGCTTGTTTTACAGAGTAGGAATAAACTAATTGGTCAAAGCTTTGTTTTTGTTCTGCAGAAAGATTCTTTAATTGTAATTGTCTAAGTACGTTTGAACTCTCAACAGATTGATTTGTTTTAAGCAGTACATTACCGTATTCGATGAGCAAATCAGTTGATTTGCCAGCGCTGAGGGTTACTTTTTGACGCAATAGATTTACGCCTTTGTCAGTCATTCCGGCATCTATATATGCTCTAGAAATTTTACCTAAAAGTGCAGGATCTTGACCGGCAATTAATTCTGCCCGATTGAAAATAGAAAGACTTTGAGTCGTTGAGCCTTTTCTTGCAAATTCAACAGCGTAGATTAACTGAACTTCCATCCACGCTGCACGTTGAAACTCTGCAATTGTAGGTGTTCTTAATCTTGGATTTACTTTTTCAATAAACTTTAATGCGTTTGGCCAATCATCCATTGTGGAGTAAAGCATCGCAGTAGCATAAAGTGTATTTGCATCATTGGGTTGACTTGACAGCAAGCCGTTCACTAAGCCAATCGCTTCTTGTTTTTGGCCTTCTTTTAGATATAACTTTGCTAATTCAAAACGCGTCCAGGGATCGGTTGGGTCAGTTGCAATACCGTCCTGCAAAATCTGAAACGCCATTTGATCATCGCCTGCTGCAAGCGCGGCTTTGGCATCACGTAATATTTTCGGGTTACGGATAGGCTCATTACTAACAGCAACTCTTTGAGCACCTGACTTACCCTCAGCTAAAAGATTTCGAATTTCTGTATCGTCGGGGGCAACCTTAAGATAACGATCGAACTGGGCTATTGCACGACCATTTGGTGGGCCTCCCCAAATTAATGCTTGACGCCAGTTTTCAACGGCTGTTTCTTTAAGGGAGGGATCATTTGCTAAACTCGCTAGACGATTGATACCTTCTGCTCGGCTAGATTCAACAGTAATCAGTCTTTTGGCATATTCCAATTGAATGAGAGGGTCTTCTGGAGATTCTTTGGCCATCCTTGCAAAGCCTTCAATGGCCTCTTTTTTGGACTCTTTAGAACGATCTAAAACACTGTAATATTCAAGCCCTAATGAGCCCTGAGGTTTAATGTTGCCTAAAGCCTGTTCAAATAACTGTTTTGATTTTTCAACATCGCCTCGTTGATTTGCTTTTCTAGCAGAGTCAATCAGGGTGCCAGAACTATTGCTACGTAAAACAATTTCTTGCTCCAAGGCGATGATATATTTACTGTTTGGTGCCACTGACTTCATCTTTGCTAAGTAGCTTTTAGCATTTTCAGGGTTTTTACTATTTAATTCGCTAACCCCAAGTCCATAGAGTGCTTTGTCATCAGATGGGTCAATTAATAATATTTTTTTCCAAGATTGTGCGGCTTTTGCATAATCCCCTTTGGACTGCCAAAATTGCGCTTGGTCGGATAAAACTTTAAAGGCACTGTCAGCCTGTGAAAAGGCCAATGGAGAACTCGCATATAGTAGCGTACAAGCCGTCAATTTTAAAGGGGAAAATTTCAAAAAAACTCCAAAATATGATTTAAAGTGAAAAACACTAATTAATCTAAACTACATTTTATTATAGCTATGTTAAATTTAAAACAGTTTAAATTCAAACATTTTGTTGTCAAAAAACTAAAAAATTTCTAATAGATATTAATAACTTATGTCAAACTTTGCACAGTTTTTGTGCATCCATGCTGTTTCTAAAAAACCATTTAAATTGAATCGGTAATAGCCCTCAGTAAACCCTAATCCAAATAGGCTTAAAGAGTAATCGTAATAACGTAATTTATTAGTGTTGATATTTTCTGAAGATTGACTCTTTCTAATCATTAAATTTGTTCTATTAATTTGAGCTTGAGCAATTTCTTTTTTACCAATGGCATAAAAATAAGGCGCTACAGCTGCAGAAAATCCAAATGGAGAGTAACTATTGTTGATAATTTCACCTGTCAGCGCATCTATTTTCTCAGGAACATATCCTTTGATTGCGATTGCTTTGACGATTCCTGAGATCGATAATAGAATATCTCGTCTGAATGGATCATCTGGGTGAGTTAGCCCTGCCCATAAATAAACCCGGATCGCGTCAAAACTACTTTTTTGCCCTCTGGATGGGTCAAAATAAAATTCTGGGATATCCCCCTCATTTAATTTATAGTAAATCCAGTCTGCAGGGAATTTTTGTGGACTACCTTCTTTAATCACTTTGGGAACATTTGAAATAATCTCATCCCACTGCAAGTTATTTCGCTCGAAGGCAATTCTTCTTAAAAGAGGTAGTGGGTAATAGCTAGGATTTAAAGACCATTTTGTTTTGTTTAAACTGGCTTTCTTAATGTAGCCAGTCGAAATCATTTTGCCAAAATTTGGCAGATCAATAAACTCTCGATTTTCTATTAAGCTAATAATCTGAAGTCCCTGAGTGGTATAGGATTTGTTTTTCCATATTCGCCCAGCTTCTAAAAGTGCGTAAGCAAACCATAGGTCAGCGTCAGAGGCGGAGTTATAGTCTGTCACACCCCAAGTGTTATCTGGTTTTTTCCCCCATTGCCAAGCTGGAAGGTTATTATTTAAATCATTATCGAATAAATTAGCAATTGTCCAATTCCAAACTTTTTGAAAACTTTCTGGATCATTGTTAATGAGTGCAAACATCATTGCATATGACTGGCCTTCAGAAGTTGAATGTTCAATCGGTGTGGCATAGTCGATGATTCTCCCATCGTCTTGCATAAACATTTTCTTGTAATGTTCCCAAAGATCTAATTGATTGCCTGAGCATTCTAGGTTTGAAGAATTACTTTCTGCTGCTAAAGCTGTGTTGTTATTCAAAAAAAAACACAAAGAAATACAAAAAAAGAAGTATTTAAAATTTTTATTCATTGGCTTGTTTACAGTTCTTTTTTAATTTCTATTAATTTGATTATGAATTTTTACTAAATTAGGTACTTAGTGATGATGTAAAACGCGTTTTTTTACATTTGCTCGAAGTGCAAAATAGAAAATCAAACTGACGATAAATAATGCAAAGAAAGTTAAACCAGTCAAGGTAATTGGATGATTCTTAAAGTACCAGAAAATGCTTTCAAAGGGTTTTAATTTTCCAACATAGTAGGTTTCTGAAACATCAGCAGAGTTAATTGAACCATTGATAAACTCGGCAATAGACCCCTGAACAAAAACGCCTTTGCTCGCTTTTTCATTCAGAGCTTCTGATATTTT
>CAISYI010000085.1 GCA_903889595.1 uncultured beta proteobacterium | reverse complement strand
TAACTTGTTATCAACAGTAATACCTGGTAAGTGGCGGGCTTTTGAACCAGTAGCAATAATTACCTGCTTTGCACTCACAAGACCTGCGTCTTTGCCAGTAATTTCTACTTGATAACGATCACCCTCTTTTGCCTTAAAAGAAGCGTAACCTTTGAGTAAAGTGATCTTATTTTTTTTAAACAAATAAGCAACTCCACCGGTCATTTTGGTAACGATGTCGTTTTTACGTCCAACCATCTTTGTGACATCAAGACTAAGTTCTTTCACAGAGATACCGTGCGAGCCCAAGTGGTGGCCAACATTTTCATACTCTTCAGACGATGCAAGTAAAGCCTTAGATGGAATACAGCCAACGTTTAAGCAAGTACCGCCTAAGCGTGGTTCACCCTTAGGATCATCATATGCATTCCCTTCAGCACAAGCTACTTTAAAACCTAATTGAGCGGCGCGGATTGCTGCAATGTAACCACCAGGACCTGCTCCAATTACTAATACGTCAAATTCTTGACTCATATACAAACTTTCTTAACTTAGATTAAATTTCGAGTAAAAGGCGTGAAGGATCTTCTAACGCTTCTTTCATCGCAACTAAACCGAGTACCGCTTCACGACCATCAATAATGCGGTGATCATAAGACAATGCCAAGTAATTCATCGGACGGATCACAATTTGACCATCTTCTACAACCGCACGATCTTTGGTTGCATGAATTCCCAAAATTGCTGACTGTGGTGGATTAATAATTGGTGTTGATAACATGGAACCAAAAATACCACCGTTTGAAATAGAGAAAGTACCACCCGTTAAATCTTCTAGCGTTAACTTACCATCGCGCGCTTTTGCACCGTATTCTGAGATCTTTTTCTCAATATCAGCAAGACTCATCTGATCACAATTACGCAAAATAGGGACAACGAGACCGCGAGGAGAACCTACCGCAATACCAATATCAAAATAGCCATGGTAAACAATGTCATTGCCATCAATAGATGCATTGAGGATCGGATATTTCTTTAAGGCATGCACAGCAGCTTTAACGAAGAAAGACATAAAACCCAACTTTGCTCCATGCTCTTTTTCAAAAACATCTTTATATTTATTACGCATACTGATGACCGGCGCCATATTGACCTCATTGAAGGTCGTCAAGATTGCGTTGGTTGACTGTGACTCGACGAGACGCTGAGCAATTCTTGCGCGCAGGCGACTCATTGGTACACGCTCTTCTGGACGGTCACCCATCGGCACTTGCACTGCAGGAGCAGCAGCTGGTTTTTGCACTACTGGAGCTGGTTTTACTGCAGGTGCAGAATTAGCACCGAGAGCATCACCTTTCGTGATACGACCATCTTTACCACTACCAGCAACTTGATCAGCAGCGATATTTTTCTCAGCAAGAATTTTTGCAGCAGAAGGCATCGCAATAGAACCTGATGACGCAGATACAGCAGCAGGCGCAGCTGCTTGGGGTGCTGGTGCTGGCGCTGCAGCAGATGGTGCAGATGCAGGAACAGCTTTTGCATCGCTATCAATTTTGGCAATCACTTGATCAGATACGACTAAACCACCACTTTCAATCAAAATTTCTGATAAGACACCTGCTGATGGTGCCGGTACTTCTAAAACCACTTTATCAGTTTCAATTTCGATCAAAATTTCATCTTGAGCGACCATGTCGCCGGCTTTTTTCTTCCACTGTAACAAAGTTGCTTCGGCAACTGACTCAGACAACTGAGGAACTTTTACTTCATGCGTAGCCATGCTGTTAATCCTTATAGTATTAATTTATATTACTTAGTTAGGTTGACGCCTTTGAGTTTGGCAAATGCCGTATCAACCAAAGACTTTTGTTGTTCCTGATGTAGATGTGAATATCCACAAGCTGGAGAAGCTGACGCTGGGCGTCCTGCATAACCAAGCTTTTGACCTTCACTCATATTTTCAAAAATATTATGTTGAATAAAGAACCACGCACCCTGATTCTGTGGCTCATCCTGACACCAAACTAATTCAGTTAAATTTGGATACTTTTTCATTTCAGCTGCAAAGGCTTTATGTGGGAATGGATACAACTGTTCCACCCGAATAATGGCCACATCTTTGGATTTTTTAGATTCGCGCGCTTTTACTAAATCGTAATACACCTTACCTGAACAAATAATCATGCGACTAACATTCGAAGCATCAACTTCTTTATTTTTTTCTGGTATGACGGTATGAAATTCACCTTTAGTAAATTCAGTGATTTCAGATGTCGCATCTTTATTTCGCAATAGAGACTTCGGCGTCATGATGATGAGAGGCTTACGGAAAGGGCGAATCATTTGACGACGTAACAAATGGAAGATTTGTGAAGCCGTCGTAGGTTGAACAACCTGCATATTCATATCAGCACACAACTGCATGAAGCGCTCTAACCTGGCTGATGAATGCTCAGGGCCTTGACCTTCATAACCGTGTGGCAACATCATTACTAAACCATTTACACGTCCCCACTTTACTTCACCGGAAGCGATAAACTGGTCAATAACTACCTGTGCACCATTGGCAAAATCACCAAATTGTGCTTCCCAAATAGTAAGAGTATTAGGCTCTGCAGAAGAATAACCATATTCAAAACCTAACACAGCCTCCTCTGACAAAATCGAATCAATCACAGTAAAGTTAGCTTGTCCTTCGACAACGTGTTGCAATGGAATATAGGTACCGGTATCCCATTTTTCGCGATCTTGATCATGAATCACAGAATGGCGGTGCGTGAATGTTCCGCGGCCGCTATCTTCACCAGACAAACGAATTGGATAACCGCTAGCGACCAAGGAAGCGAAAGCCATGTGCTCACCCATTCCCCAATCAACGCCGATTTCACCACGGCCCATCGCGCCGCGATTGCGTAAAACGGTCTCGACTAATGGATGCGCCTTAAAGCCACCAGGTAAAGTCGTAATTTTTTCCGCAATGCGCT
This sequence comes from uncultured beta proteobacterium, assembly GCA_903889595.1. Taxonomy (GTDB): domain Bacteria; phylum Pseudomonadota; class Gammaproteobacteria; order Burkholderiales; family Burkholderiaceae; genus Polynucleobacter. The sequence goes on along the minus strand of CAISYI010000085.1, from coordinate 857 downwards.
TCCACTCCGTCAGTGGAATTGCTGTTTCTGCGTTATCAGTCCATTTACGGTTTAAAAATGGTGCCCAATCAACCGCGTATTTACCTTTAAAGTTAGTTAAAACTGGATCTGATGTTCTTTGACCTGCTTCTAACTCTGCACGGTATTTTTTTACCATGTCATCACCACCACCAGCTGAAATGACGCCTTGCGCTTCTAACTTATCAGCGTAAAGTTTTCTAGTGCCGGGATGGGCTGCAATTTTTTTATACATCAATGGTTGCGTCATTGATGGTGTGTCTTGTTCGTTGTGACCTAACTTGCGGAAACAAATTAAATCGATCATGACATCTTTTCTGAATTTGGTACGGTATTCAACTGCTAATTGAGTAGCAAGAACTACCGCTTCAGGATCATCACCATTCACGTGCAAAATAGGTGACTCAATCGTCTTCATAATGTCAGTACAGTACAAAGTAGAACGTAAGTCACGTGGGTCAGAAGTTGTAAAACCGATTTGGTTGTTAATCACGATATGAATCGTACCGCCTGTGTAATAACCACGGACTTCAGAGAGTGCTAAAGTTTCTTGCACAACACCTTGACCGGCAATAGCCGCGTCACCGTGAACTAAGATTGGCAGCACTTGACTACCGGTCTTGTCGCCGCGACGATCCATCCTGGCTCTAACTGATCCTTCTACAACGGGATTAACAATCTCTAAATGAGATGGGTTGAAAGCTAAGGACAAATGAACAGGTCCGCCTGCAGTAGAAATATCACTAGAGAAACCTTGGTGATATTTAACATCGCCTGAAGGTAAGTCCTCCGGTGCAGTGTGATCAAATTCGGCAAATAAATCAGTTGGCATTTTGCCT
>CAISYI010000084.1 GCA_903889595.1 uncultured beta proteobacterium | reverse complement strand
GACTGCTCTAAAGCGAGAACCTCTTCCTCTAACTTTCTCAGTGCAATATACATTTTTCCTAACTTTAGATTTAAGTTAAGAGCAAAGAGAGTTGGCAGATAGGTCAAAACAGGAATACCGATCGCTAAAATAGGTATGGCAATTTTAGCGATTCTTATGACCCAAACAGCTAACCAGGAGGGCAAATTACGATACAGGAAAGAAGGCCCCTCCTTCATATAGTCTTCTGCATCGGACTGCAATGGAAGATCAAGTCGAACACTTGAAGGGAATTCTGAGACTTCCTGAATACGGGTATAGTTTTTTAACAAATCATATAAAACTTCCATAATCAGATTTACAAATCCTGGACTAATATCATCTCGCGCAACTAAAGTAGCAGTTGAGGCAATTACGTGAATACTTTTAGGGGGTTGATTAAACTCTAAACTGACATTACCGTGTGGCAAGTACACTTTGCTCAAATAAGGTAACTGCCTAACGTAAGTATCTGCTTGATCAAAATCCATGATGGAGAGTCCAGGCGATCTGTAGAATTTCTCCAAAATAGGAGCGTCCACACCTACAGAAAAGCAAACCACATCAATTTCCTTAGCCTGAATTTTTTTTAATGCTTCATCTGGAGATATTTCAAACAACTGGATTTGAGAGGAGTCAAAGCCGTGCACCTTGAGTAACTCTTTTGATAAAGTATTCGTGCCGCTTCCCGCTGCACCAATGGCAACTCGCTTACCTTTTAACTGTTGAATACTATTTAAATGACCTGAAACATCTTTAAACGAATCTGTTCTATACCATACCCAAAATGGCTCATGAAAAACACCTGCGATTGAAACTAAATTAGGGCTTTTTTGCTCGTTTGTCACTCCCGATTGAACTAAAGCCAAATGCACATCAGATTTTTCGTCTGAAATTAATTTCAAGTTTTCAATAGAGCCAGCAGTAACTTTTAGTTCAACTTTCACACCGTTTTTTTCAAGCTGCTTTTTAAAATCTTCGCCAAACCGGTAATAAAGCCCCGTCTTTGATCCAGTTGCAATGACTACTTTACCTGGAATAGAGGGTACCAAATACCACATTGTTAAGAAAAAAATACCAATCAAAACAACCAATGAAATGGATGCAATATAGATTACTTTTTTGGGTAGGTTATAAATGTCCATTTTTTTAATAGTGGTTTGTTGATAAAATTTGTGATTCTGTAATAGACTATCAGAATTACATGTAATTTACATTGGGATTTGTATTGTATAAACGACCTTTTCATCACCTTTTTCAAAGAACTGGGCTTCTTAGTTGCGTTGTGCTGCTTTCTAGTTGTCAACTGCTGAGCGAGACACCCAGAGCGGTAAGCGTATTACAGGCAAAATCAGGGTCGAATATCCAAGGCTCAATGTCCTTTATTCAATCGGGTAACCAAGTAAAGGTAACTGGTACTTTCTCAGGTCTTAATCCTAACTCCCAACATGGAATTCATATTCATGAATTAGGTGACTGTAAAGCGTTCGATGCGTCTAGTGCGGGCGGACATTACAATCCAAGTGGCAACAGACATGGTAACCACAACAGCATTTTTTCTCACGCGGGAGATATGCCTAATATTCAAGTTGATGATCATGGTAATGCTTCTTATCTTGCTACTCTGACGCACTTTAGTTTAATTGGTGAACAAAATATCTTGGGAAGATCCGTGGTAGTCCATCTCAATAAGGATGACTATGTATCTCAGCCAGCTGGCAACTCTGGCGAACGCATAGGGTGTGGAATTATTCGTTGATTTGTGGTCTTGAATTAATCTTCTTCAACACTTGAATTTTCAGAACTTCGATTCGTTTGCAAAATTCGGTTAGTCAATTTTTCGAGCGGTCCACCTACTAGCAAAATTAATAAAATCCCTAGAAGTCCTATGATTCCTAAAGTAATTTGGCCAGCCCCAAAAGCCACTCCCATGACAGCACAAACCCAAATGCTTGCTGCAGTTGTAAGTCCTTTAATGGAGGCATTTTCACCACGGTGAATAATCACACCAGCCCCTAAAAAGCCAATGCCGGATAGTATGCCCTGTAAAACACGACTTTGAGATTGTGCATCACCGCCCGAGGTACTTTGGATTATCAAGATTGCCAAAGCTGCGCTTAGCGCCACCAGACTATGGGTTCGAACGCCGGCTGATTTATGATGCATCCAACGATTTAAACCAAGAATTGTACCGCTGACAATCGCTAAAGAAAGTCTAACAACTAGTTCATGAACAGGTAGAGAAATTTCAAACATTATTTTGCCTCTTTTGATCCAGACCAACCTGGTAAATAAGATGCTTCAGTCTTTTTTGATAAAGCCAATGCTAATTGAATTGCATTTTCCATAGATTCTTGGATAGTTTTTACTTTAATATGAAGACGAAAGTAATCAGCCCACATGAACTCCGCAAAAGGAGTGTCTTCTTTGGCATACGCCCCACTGTTTCTAGCTAGGCCAGCCAAACTTCTAAAGGGATCATCTTTAAGTTCACTGACATGCTTTGGGAGTTCATCATAATCCACTCTATTACCCTTGGCGTCATAAGGATGAACCCATTGAGAAAACTCCATTACTTTCCAAAAGATTTCTAAATCAAGCCAAGATAAGTCTTTCAATACGGTAAGAAGTACAGTTTTTTGACCTTCTTGGTGTAATGCTAAACCTAAATGATGATGGTCCACAATATAGTACTGCTTGTCTGGGCCAATCACACTGGGGAACCAATGCGTATCTATTAAACCGGCTCTTTTTTTCTCAGTCAAGTCAGCCCATTCTTTTCGTTTTGCTATGACTTCTTGATATCCGACCGTCGCTTGCGTAGGTTTGATTTCATCTAAATCAACTTTAATAATATGATGATGGACTGGATGCATATCTACCTTTTCTGAGGGGATTAATCACTAACTCTTAATTACCGAACTATTTTATTTTGTCACATTTACCCTGAGGCGCCTGGCTTGCCCAAGAAATCTTAACTTCTTGATACAGTGAATTCGCTGGAATAACAATTGGGGCTTGCACTTTTGCATCAGGAAATTGATTTAGTTCCTTTTGACTAGGCCATATCATGACCATACCACAATTTTTTACCAAATCTGGTTGAACCCATGGTGCCAATTGATAGTCTGCTTGGGTAAAAACATAAATCTTACCGGTATTAAATAGACTGATAAACCCAGCTTCCCACTCACCGCCCGCAACAATCCTAAGCGGTGAATTCGGATATAAAGTTTGCCAATTTTTATGGACCATTTGTGCAATTTCAGGAGCTGGATAATTTCCTCTGTTGGAGTTTTTATTAAAACTTGCTTTACCAACATAGACAATCCCAAAAATGAATTGAATGATGATAAAAGCAATTAAATATTTCTTTTGAAATAAATGGTTAAGCCGCCCTCTTAGAAAGTAGGCCAGCACTATCGTCAACATCGGCAACATGGGTGTAGCCCAACGATAATATAAAGGTACCCAAATACCAATGACACAAGACAATAAAAACGGGCCAAGTCCTAAGTAAATTAAAAACTGTTTGTTTTTCAGGGTTTGAAATTCTATCCCCTTAGATGTCAAGAATCCCGAGCCTTTTGACTTAAATTTCACAACACAAAAAGCTGCAGCAATCCATAAAAATAAATGCGCTATGAAAGTATTCCCCACGTAATCTAAAAGTGACAAAAGATTACTCTTGGATTGATCTAATTCATCGAATCTTTCTGATACATAATGAAATGGCATGAAGTCATGCTGGGTTAACCACCATAAATGAGGGCCAAAAACCAATAAAAAACCCAGTGTTGTGACAGTGAATATCTTTAAATTAACCTGCTCTCTCCATGGTTTTGAAAAAATGAGTAGCATTAAAGCACAGGGAACAATAAATGCAGCGGTATATTTTGATAGTGCGTTGAGTCCCATCATCGCGCCCAACACAAAAGCTAGGCTAAGGGATTTTGTTTGTAAGGTCTTATATAAAAAAAGTAGACTCCAAGCCCAGAAAGTCATTTGTATTTGGTTGTGATTGAAATCTGTTGACCATAAATGACAATAAATCGTCAGTGCATAAAGAAATAGAGCAACGACAGATTCTTTTTCGTCTAGAAACTGACTTGCCAACCAAGCAACTGCATAATAGGTGGCACTTATTGCAAGACTTGCACATAAAAATAAAGAAAACATGTTTTTGCCAACAATCGATTGAACGATGGCAACAATCCAAGGGGGCATTGGGGGGTGCTTATAAAATCCCCACTCAAAACTTAAGCTCCAACCGTACATTTCTGTAGCATCTAAAGGTGGGGCATGGTGTGATACCCATGGAACTAAGGTCCAAAAAAACATTTGAAAAAGGATTAGACCCCAAGTAAAACGCTTTATTAATGGCGACACTAGTAACCTTAAAGTAATAGTTTTATATTATTGTTAATAATCAATATTTCGATACAATTAAATAACAGAGTTATAGTATTTTAACCTCTTAGATTACCAATTTTCATCCCTTTTCGAGTTCCCATGAATCCATCACATATAGAAATTATCGCTACTGCCATTTTTGCTGTCGCAATACTTCATACCTTTTCGGTCTCATTTTTTGAAAAGCTATCCAAAACGCATCCGCAACACGCAGGGCTTTTCCATCTTTTAGGGGAAGTAGAAGTCGTATTTGGATTTTGGGCATTAGTACTTGTTTTATTGCTTTCAACTCTTCAAACCTCCAAAGATGCTGTGCATTTTGTAGAAGGCCAAAACTACACGGAAGCTATATTTGTTTTCGCTGTGATGGTCGTTGCTGCGAGTAAACCAATTTTGACTTTTGCCAATACCGGCATCAATGGCGCTGCACAACTGGTTTCTAGATTTACGCCCATTCCTATCAATACTGTCATTTTCTTTCTTAGCTTATCCATTATTCCTTTAATGGGCTCTTTGATTACCGAACCAGCAGCAATGACACTAGCAGCACTTTTATTGCGTGATCGATTTTATAAAGTTGGACTTCCCATCAAGTTGCAATATGCAATTATTGGCGTGTTGTTCGTAAATATTTCAATTGGTGGCACCCTCACTAACTTTGCTGCCCCACCTGTATTAATGGTTGCTGCTGCATGGGAATGGTCTACACCTTTTATGTTTACTCATTTTGGAGATAGGGCAGCGTTGGCGGTCTTCGTCAATGCCTTACTAATTACTATTCTTTTTCGCAAACAAATTCCAACAGAATTTCAAGAATCACCCGCTGAAAATATGCCAATGGCGGTCATTTTTGTGCACTTATTATTTTTGGCCGGCGTGGTTGTGTTCGCTCATTACCCTGCAGTATTTTTATGGCTTTTCTTATTTTTCTTGGGTTTTACAACGGCCTATTCAAAGTATCAAAATCCCTTAATTCTACGTGAGGCTTTACTCGTTGCTTTTTTCTTAGCTGGCTTAGTTGTTCTCGGAAGTTTACAAAAGTGGTGGTTACAGCCCTTACTTGAGAGTATGACGCCGACTGTTGCCTTTTATGGAACGGCTGCCCTTACTGGTCTCACCGATAATGCAGCTCTAACTTATTTGGGTTCTCTCGTTGAAGGAACTACGCAAGAGTTTAGGATAGCGTTAGTTGCAGGTGCTGTAACTGGGGGGGGTCTTACGGTAATTGCTAATGCCCCAAATCCTGCAGGTTTATCCATCTTAAAAGAGTACTTTACCGGCAAGGTAGTTAATCCTACTTATTTGTTTGTTGCGGCATTAATACCTACGCTGGTTGCTGTGATTGCTTTTAGATTTATTTGAACGGATGGGTAGTCATTTGTTAAATAGTAGCTAGACTGTTAGAATAGGCGTTTGCCCCCAGTTTGAACTACTGAGAACGGCCACACACTATGAAAAAAGTATTTATTAAAACCTTTGGTTGCCAAATGAACGAGTACGACTCGGAAAAAATGGCAGATGTATTAGAGTCACAAAGTGGCTATACCTCAACAGATAATCTCGATGAAGCAGATATGGTGTTACTCAACACCTGCTCTATCAGAGAAAAAGCGCAAGATAAAGTCTTCTCTGATTTGGGTCGATTGCGCGATTTAAAAGCACAAAAGCCTAATTTAATCATTGGTGTTGGTGGCTGTGTAGCGAGCCAAGAGGGTAAGCAAATTGTTAATCGAGCGCCCTATGTGGACTTAGTATTTGGCCCCCAGACGCTTCATCGCCTCCCAGCATTAATCAATGAACGTCAACGTTCTGGTCGCTCGCAGGTTGATATCAGCTTTCCTGAAATTGAAAAATTTGATCATCTACCGCCTGCTCGTAAAGACGGCGGAGCAGCTTTTGTTTCAATTATGGAAGGTTGCTCTAAATATTGCACCTATTGCGTTGTTCCCTTTACAAGAGGTGAAGAAGTCTCTAGGCCCTTTGAAGACGTCTTAGTTGAGGTTTCAGGTTTAGCAGCGCAAGGAGTTTGTGAAATTACACTCCTTGGGCAAAATGTAAATGCTTACTTAGGTAAGTTAAACCATCAAACTGATTTGGCTGATTTTGCGATGTTACTTGAGTATATTTCGGATATTCCTGGTATCGAAAGAATTCGTTACACAACAAGTCACCCTAAAGAATTTACAGCGCGCCTGATTCAAGCTCATGCAACATTACCGAAACTAGTCAATCATTTACATCTACCAGTTCAACACGGCTCAGACAAAATTCTGATGGCGATGAAGCGTGGCTACACGAGTCTTGAATATAAAAGTATTATTCGTAAAATTCGGCAAGTAAAACCAAATATTCCTATTTCAAGTGACTTTATTGTTGGTTTTCCGGGCGAAACGGATGAAGACTTTTTACAACTGATGAAGTTGGTAGAAGACGTTAAATTCGATAATAGTTATTGTTTTATTTTCAGTGCTAGACCAGGTACACCTGCTGCGAATTTAAAAGATGATATCTCTCGTCAAGTAAAGGTTAAACGTCTTCAAGAGCTGACTTCTCTTATCGATGAACATATTCTAACTATCAGTACTTCGATGATAGGTTTAACTGAACGTGTCATGATTGAAGGCATGGCTCGTGATGGAAAAAAACTGCAGGGTCGTACTGAAAACAATCGCGTAGTAAACATTGATTTGCCAAGTGATACCAATGCACAAAGACTCATTGGCAAGATGACTCCGGTTTTATTTACAGACGCTTTAGCACATTCGCTGAAGGGCGAGTTAGTGTTGAAACACTCTTAAAGTATATTCATGTCATCCCCAAAGTATCACGTACATACGCAATTTGCTTCAACTGCTTTAGAAAGTAAGTGGGGATCATTATTGACCGATGCTCAACTCAAAAAATGGATTAAAGCGGCTTGTCAATTACCTTTTGAATTTACCCTACGTTTAGTGAATGCTAAAGAAGGGCTTTCACTCAATCAAATGTATCGTGGTGAAGACCATGCTACAAATATTTTAACTTTTTCATTAAATACTCCTGGTAGTGATCTTACTGAAGAAAAGATCATAGCCGACTTAGTATTTTGTATGCCTGTAATTGAAAAAGAAGCAAAAGCACAAGGTAAACAACTTATGCATCACTTTATTCATTTGTTGATTCATGGAGTATTACATGCACAAGGGTTTGATCATGAGGATCCAATCGAGGCCCAGGCAATGGAAACGCTTGAAATTGCAATATTACACAGATTAAAATTAGAAAACCCCTATATCTGAACATTAATCAGGTAATCTATAAAAATATGACAGACTCAGACCCTAAAAGTTTTTTTAATCGCCTAACTAGCCTTTTATCTTCAAAACCTGAAACTCAGGCTGAAAAGCGCAAAGATTTAATTGATACCTTGCGCCTAGCTAAATTAGAGGGATTAATCGATTCGGATGCTCTTTCGATGATTGAAGGGGTATTTCAAGTTAGTGAGCTTACTGTCAGAGATATTTTGCTACCAAGAGCGCAGATTGATTGGGTTGATATTCAAGACTCCATCGATAAGATTGTGCCTTCTGTCATAGAGGCTGCTCACTCACGGTTTCCTGTTTTTGAGGGTGCGCGCGATAATGTAATTGGTATTTTGCTCGCGAAAGACCTTCTCCGTCACTCCATTGACAAAGATTTTAATTTACGTGATTGGTTAAGGCCTGCAGTCTTTATACCTGACTCCAAACCACTCGGCGTTTTACTCAAAGACTTTAGAAGTAATCGTAACCACTTAGCCATTGTGGTTGATGAGTATGGTGGAGTTGCTGGTATCGTCACTATTGAGGATGTCTTAGAACAAATTGTTGGAGATATCGAAGACGAACATGATATTGACGATGAAGCGGATAACATTGTTTCTACTTCAGATGGCAAGTTTCGAATCCGAGGAATGACAAGCCTAGAACAAATTAATGAAGTGCTTGAAACTAACTTTCAAGACGAGGATATAGATACGATTGCTGGCCTAGTGATACAACAAATTGGTCGAGTTCCAAAGCGCGGTGATGTTATAGAAATTGGCAATTTGGTTTGTGAAATTCAACGTGCCGATCCAAGGCAAATTCACATATTAATCATCCACAAAAAGACTTCTCTAAACCCTTAAATGCTATCTTACAGGGCCTACCTTTTTTCATTTTTGACTGGTATCGCTACCGCTGCGGTAGGTAATTTTAGTAGTGCGGCTTGGTGGCAAATGCTTCTATTAGCTATCTTTTGGCGACAAATTCATCAACATCATTATCACGGTCTTAAAACCCAAGCTAAGTTAGGTTGGCTGTTTGGTCTTGGCTATTTTTGCCAGGGTGTTTGGTGGTTATATGTCAGTATGCACGATGTTGGAGGTATGCCAGCCATTATGGCTGCAGGGAGTGTTGTACTGTTAGCTGGTTTTTTAGCTCTTTTCCCGACCTTAGCAGTTGCTTTAGGTGCCAGATTTTATAACCAGTCTAATAGTGCTATTGCATGGGCCAGCGCTTGGACTATTGCTGAATGGTTGCGCGGAAACATTCTAACTGGATTTCCCTGGATCGGCTTTGGCGATGCTCAAATTAATGGTCCATTTCAGGGCTTAATCCCTATTTTTGGGGTACTTGGGGCTACTTTTGCGACCATTTGGGGGGCCTATAAAATTGGTAGTGCGCCGGGTCGAATTTTTCTTCCTCTATTTTCTTTAGGTTTTGCAATAGCTATTTGCTCTTTATTTGAAGGGGTTGAATTTACAAAACCTGTTGGAAAAATGCTTGAGGTTCGTTTATTTCAAGGGAACTTTCCCCAAACGATGCAGTATGACCCAGTTGCAATTAATAAACAAAATAATTACTACTTCAACGGTTACCTGAGTAAAGCGGCTGATTTAACAGTTGGACCTGAGACAGCAATTACTCTGCCAGAAACTCAAATACCACAAGAATGGGTAACGAATTTACAAACCCATCTAAACGAAACAAAAGGTTACGTTTTAACTGGTCTCATTGGGATCAATGGGGATCAATACTCTAACCGCGCCAAAGCATATGGCCCAAGCGGAGAAATATATACTTACGACAAATCGCATCTAGTTCCTTTTGGAGAATATATACCGCCAGGGTTTGAATGGTTTATTCGTGCTATCAGGGCGCCACTTTCTCAATTTACTATGGGTACCAATGCTCAGCCCCATTTAAAAATAAAAAGAGGTGATGAACCGGATATTTCAGCTGCAGTCATGATTTGTTATGAGGATGTTTTTGGAGCAGAAATTGCACATAGAATTCGTAAATTTCCTGCATCAGCACCTAACTTGCTCATTAATTTAACCAATTTGGCTTGGTTTGGCGATACCTCTGCGCCTTGGCAGCACCTCCGATTAGCTCAATTACGATCTCTTGAAACGGGTTTACCTACTATCCGCGCAACTAACACAGGAGTTACAGCAATTATTAATGACAAGGGTAAGGTCGTTTCTCAATTACCAGTATTCAGTCAAGGAGTCTTAACGGGTTCTGTTCAAGCTAGAAGCGGTATTACTCCTTATGTGCAGTTTGGAGATATGCCGATTTTACTTTTATCACTTCTTACTTTGGTTATAGGGTGGAGAAAAAAGAAACGAATTACCCCTCTAGGTACTCAGACAAGAATTATCTAAGGTTAAAATAGTCGTACTATGCTGACATTTCAAGAAATCATCCTCACACTCCAACAATATTGGAGCAACCAAGGTTGCACCCTATTACAACCTGTCGATTTAGAAGTAGGTGCAGGCACTTCCCATACTGCTACCTTTTTAAGAGCAATCGGCCCGGAGCCGTGGAAAGCTGCTTATGTTCAACCGTCTAGAAGACCGAAAGATGGTCGTTACGGTGAAAATCCAAATCGACTCCAACATTATTATCAGTTTCAAGTTGTATTGAAACCATCTCCCGAAAATATCCTAGAGCTTTATTTGGGCTCACTCGAGGCATTAGGTCTTGATTTACAACAAAACGATATTCGTTTTGTTGAAGACGATTGGGAAAATCCAACTTTAGGAGCATGGGGGCTTGGTTGGGAAGTTTGGTTAAATGGTATGGAAATAACACAGTTCACCTACTTTCAACAAGTGGGTGGCCTAGACTGCAAACCAGTTCTTGGTGAAATTACCTATGGGATTGAACGTTTAGCGATGTATTTACAATCCTGTGAAAATGTTTATCAACTTCAGTGGACTCCAGAAGTGAGTTACGGTGATGTATATCATCAAAACGAAGTAGAACAGTCAACTTACAACTTTGAATATTCAAATACAGTTTGGCTGTTCGAGCAATTCACTAACTATGAAGCCGAAGCGAAGCGATTAATGGCAATTCCTTTAGCATTGCCAGCTTATGAAATGGTATTAAAGGCAGCACATACTTTTAATTTACTAGATGCTCGTGGTGCAATTTCTGTTACAGAAAGAGCAGCCTACATTGGTAGAATTCGGAACTTATCGAAACAAATTGCGCAGGCTTATTTTGAGTCTCGTGAAAAGCTAAGTTTTCCAATGTTGAAAAATACCACTTTAAATACGGGAGTGAAATAATGCGTATAGCTCCTTTATTGATTGAACTATTAACCGAAGAATTACCGCCAAAATCTTTAAAAAAGCTGGGCGAAAGTTTTTCTCAAAAAATCTTTGATCAACTAGCTCGCCTTGACTTATTGGCCCCAAACGCAAGTTTTCAATCTTTTGCAACGCCCAGAAGACTCGCAATCTTAATTGATCAGGTCTATGAAAAATCGAGTGATAAACAAGTAAAAGAAAAGTTATTACCTGTTTCTATTGCTCTCGATGCAAACGGCAATCCTTCAGGTCCGTTGATAAAAAAATTAGCCGCGCTTGGGATTACTGACCCCAAAATAGAAGAATTTGAACGGATTGGTGAAGGTAAAAACGAAGCATTTTATGTCAGCTTAACTAAGCCAGGTGTTTCTTTATTAGAAGGCGCTCAAGAGGCCTTAAACACTTCAATATCGCAACTACCCATTGCTAAAACAATGCATTATCAGCTTCACCCCGGCACACCAGAAGAAATTCCAGTCCAATTTGTCAGACCGGCTCACGGTCTAATCGCACTATTTGGTTCAGAAATCATTCCTTTAACTGTGTTTGGACTTACTGCTAGAAAAACAACTTTAGGTCATCGGTTTTTATCCAAAGGTCCCATTGAAATTCATAACGCTAGTGAATATGAAAATATTCTGATACAGCAAGGTAAGGTTTTACCTAGTTTTAATGGTCGTTTAGAAAAAATTAGTCAAGATTTAATTAGTACAGCAGGAAGTTTGAATGTACTAATGCCACAAAGTTTATTGGAAGAAGTCAATTCTTTAGTGGAGTGGCCGGCGGTCTATGCTTGTTCATTTGAAAAGGAATTTTTAGAAGTTCCTCAAGAATGTCTCATCTTGACAATGCAAACGAATCAAAAATATTTTGCTTTGACAGATGCTCAAGGTAAATTAGTGAATCAATTCTTGATTGTCTCCAACATCACTACTGCAACGCCAGAAAAGATTATTTCTGGTAACGAGCGAGTGGTGCGTCCAAGACTCTCTGATGCGCGTTTTTTCTATACTCAAGATCGTAAACGAAAGTTATTTGATCGAGTGCCTGAACTCGCCAAGGTGGTCTATCACAATAAGTTAGGTAATCAATTAGAGCGTATACAACGGATTGAAGTGATTGCAAAAATCATTGCAAGCAATATCAGCTCCAATCAAGAAGATTTAGTTATGTTAGCTAGTCGAGCAGCTTTGATTATCAAAACCGATTTACTCACTGATATGGTTGGTGAATTCCCTGAATTACAAGGGATTATGGGAACCTATTACGCAAACCATGATCAGGAACATCCTGACGTCGCATCTGCTTGTTCTGAACACTATTTGCCGCGCTTTGCTGGCGGTGTTCTGCCAAGCACGATGGTCGGTACTGTATTGGCGCTAGCAGACAAACTAGAAACAATCGTTGGTATTTGGGGGATTGGTTTATCTCCCACAGGAGAAAAAGACCCCTTTGCCCTGCGTCGTCATGCACTAGGAGTTTGCCGGTTATTAGTGGAAAAAAATCTACCACTCAATCTCATCACTTTATTAACCCAAGTGAAAGAAGCTTTTAACTTTGAAGAAGTTCAAAAAAATGCTGACTTAGGTACGATTACTAACTTTGTAATGGATCGACTCAGATCGTATTTAAAAGAACACGACGGTATTACTTACTCTTCCGAAGAAGTGGAAGCAGTTTTAGCTAATTGTGCTGGAGATTTGACTAAATTACCTGAAAAACTAAGTGCTGTCAGATCTTTTTCACAAATGGAAATGGCTAGCGATTTAGCAAATGCGAATAAGAGAATTAGCAATATCTTAAAGAAAAATGACTTGCCCATTCCGAGTCAAGTCGATGTCTCTTTACTGACAGTTGCTGCAGAAAAAGAGTTGTTTAGAGAGATGACTTTAGTCACACCGCAAATTGATCAAGCAATGAAAGATTCTGACTTTACGAGGTCTTTACAGCTTTTAGCTCAATTAAGTTCAGCGGTAACTGGTTTTTTTGCAGATGTCATGGTTAACGATCCGGATTTGCAACTGAGAGGAAATCGTTTAGCACTTTTAACTCAACTCCATCAGCAAATGAGTAGGATTGCTGACTTAAGTCAATTGGCAAAATGAAGACTTTAAATAACAAGTTAGTCATACTTGATCGTGATGGTGTCATTAACTATGACAGTGATGATTACATTAAATCAGTTGATGAGTGGGAAGCAATTCCGGGAAGCTTAGAAGCGATTGCCAAATTAAATCAAGCGGATTATAAAGTGGTGATTTGCACCAATCAATCTGGTATTAGTCGCAGGTTATATGATGTTGATACCCTCAATGCGATGCATGAAAAAATGTTTCGCCAATTAGCGCGTCATGGGGGAGAAATTTCTGCTATCTTCTTCTGTCCTCATGTAGACGAAAACAATTGTTCTTGCCGTAAACCGAAAACTGGTATGTATCTAGACATAATTCAGCGTTTTAGTTTGCAAAATGAACTAAATGGTATTCCTGTCGTTGGTGACTCTTTGCGAGACCTTATTGGTGCTGTTCAGTTGGGTGCAGAGCCTCACTTAGTCCTGACTGGCAAAGGTAAGTCAACCCGTGAAAAAGGCGGACTGCCTCCCTATACAGCAATTCATGAAGATTTATCTACTTTTGTTGAGCACTTTTTATTAGGTAAAAAATGATCCGACTTCGCTCAGGAATCTTCTTTATTGCCCTCGTGATTTACACGATTCTTTATTCAAGCTCTTGTTTTATCGTATTTCCGTTTCTTTCACTGACAAACCGATACAACTATGTAAGGGGTTGGTCCGCTGGAATTTTATGGTTTTTAAAGGTGATTTGTAATATCACCTACGACATTCGAGGTATGCAAAATGTCATCATCAATCAAGATAAACCTGTCATTCTCCTTTCCAAGCACCAATCAGCATGGGAAACGATTGCCTATATCTCATTGTTTCCTAAACAGCTATGTTATGTGTTCAAAAAAGAATTATTAAAAATACCTTTCTTTGGCTGGGCGATGGCGATGCTGCGAATGATTCATATCGATCGTAGTCAACGCGACAAAGCAGCGATTGCAGTAGCAGAGCAAGGTAAAGTTCGGTTATCTGAGGGTTGTTGGATCATCATCTATCCAGAGGGGACCAGAGTTCCTGTTGGTAAACATATAGGGTATCAAAAAGGGGGGGCGCGTCTAGCCGTAAGTACGCAAGCAAATGTGATTCCTATTGCTCACAATGCAGGGCATGTTTGGCCTAAAAATAGTTTTTTAAAAAATCCAGGGGTCGTAACACTTTCAATCGGCCCTTTAATACCTACTGAGGATAAAAATCCTTCTATTGTTTTAAAAGAAGTTGAAACTTGGATCGAGGCCGAAATGCGCGCAATCGACCCTGGTTCATACTAAATAGTTCGATCTTCTTTCGGTAAATTTGCCAATTTAGTCGCCCACTCAAGATAAGTTTCTACAGGGATATTTTGTGCACGCGACTTCAAAGTATCCTTATCCAACTCCAAAACATGTTTTAAATCACCAAGATTATTTGCAAGCATTTTTCTACGTTGAGAAAATGCCAAAGCAACCAGTTTTTCTAAGATTTTAAAGGTCTCAGCTGGAATTTTCACATTCTTTTTAGGCCACATTGCAACGATCGCAGAATCGACTCTTGGCGGTGGCTCAAAAGACTCAGGAGGAACTTCAAAGCAGTTTTCGAGATGGTAGACCGTTTGTAACATGACAGAGAGTCGGCTATATTCTGATTCTCCTGGTGCAGCTACGATCCTTTCAACAACTTCTTTTTGCAACATAAACACTTGTTCATCAACATATTCAATGGCGCTGATTAGATGAAAAAGCAATGGTGAAGAAATATTGTAAGGAAGGTTGCCAACGACCTTAACGCCGCCTTTATTCCCTGCAGAAATGACGCTTGATTTGGCTGTTTGCGCCCAATCATGAAAATTAAACTGCAAAGCATCAATCGCATATATCTTTAATTTACTGATTTTTTTAGCTTCCCAAAAAGCAATCAAGTCCCGATCTATTTCTACTACTTCGAGTTGAGGTAGATGGTCGAGTAAGGGGTAAGTCATAGCCCCAGTTCCTGGTCCAATTTCAAGAATATGATCTTGAGATTGAGGTTCGATACGGTTTACGATAGAACGAATAACGCCCTGATCGGTAAGGAAGTGTTGACCGAATCGTTTACGAGTTTGATGTGCCATGCTGTGCCAATTCAAAAGCTAATTCAATGGCAGAAACCATGCTACTGATTTCTGCTTTTCTTTTCCCAGCAAGCATTAAGGCGGTACCGTGATCAACTGATGTGCGAATGATTGGTAATCCGAGGGTGACATTAACACCTTGACCAAAACAAGCTAATTTAAATGGCGCTAATCCTTGGTCATGATACATCGCAATAAAAGCATCTACCTCAGAAAGACGCGAAAGATCAAAGAGCGTATCGGCAGGATAAGGTCCAGTAACATCGATGTCTAGATCCTTGGCACACTTTATTGCGGGCTGGATAATTTCTATTTCTTCCAAACCTAAATGACCTCCCTCACCAGCATGGGGATTTAAGCCAGTAACTTTTAACCGGGGTTTAGAAATACCAAATTGATCTTTTAAAGCTTGATGGACGATTTGTATTGTTTCTAAGACGGCCTCAAAGGTAATTGTATCGGGGACCTCACGCAGGGGAAGATGTGTGGTTACAAGTGCAACTCTAAAATCTTCTTGAAGCTTTGTAGCTGTGCAATCTTTTCCACTCAACATCATTACTACTCGCTGAACATGCATTTTTTCAGCAAGATATTCAGTATGTCCAGTAAATCTAATTCCACATTCATTCATCACACTTTTTTGTAGTGGAGCCGTAATCATTGCATCGAAAGTTCCAGCGAGGCATGAATCGATGGCACGATCTAATAAGCTTAATACATATGGAGAATTATTTAGATTAAGTTGTCCGAAAGTATTTTTATCGAATAACGGAATATGTTCTAAATGCAAACGACTAGCTGTAGCAGGATCAATATTTAGCTCAGTTAGATAGTCTTCAAATAAAGACCGGTCACCCAAAATCGTAATATTTACATCAGGAACCTGTTTTAAGAATGCCATTGCACCTAAAAAACTCACTTCTGGTCCTATACCTGCTGGCTCTCCTGATGTAATAACTAAGTGGAGTTTTTTGTTAGTCAAAATTATTTTTCAGGGGCAAATGGTGGACGATATTCAATCGTAGCATTATCTTTTAATTCACGAACCCAATCTTGATAAGCCTGATCTAAGCGTTCTTGCCGCAAAGCATTTTTCGCATATTCTTTTTGTTGGTTATATGTAATTTCTTTAGTTTGTTTATTCACAACCTGTAATAAGTGCCAACCATAGCTTGTTTCAAATGGCTCAGTAATTGAATTTACCTTGGTATTCTTAATGGCGAAATCAAATTCAGGTAAAGTCTGACCTGGAGAAATCCAGCCGATATAGCCCATGTTAGGAGCAGTGTCTTTGTCATCAGAGAATTTTTTAGCTAACTCTCCAAAATTGGCGCTTTTGTTCTCAACTTGTACTTTGTATGCTTTCAATTTTCGCTCTAAATCAGCATCACTATTCCCTGCTTGTTTGGCAAGCATTAGATGTCGAACTTCCGATTGTTCAATTTGAATAGCCTGACCCAATGGAATATCAACCATGGACGGAGCAGGGGTGACAGTTTTTCCACCTTTTCGGTCCAGTAACTTAACAATATGAAAACCCGCTGAAGTTCTTAAGATCGACGGAGCAAATTCTCCAGGTTGTAATTTTGCCGTAGCATCAATAAAAATTTGGGGAAGACGATCCAAAGTCCTATATCCAAGATCTTGGACCTTCACAGTCTTATCAACTTGAACTAAACGATTCACAAAAGCCATAAATTCTTTTTCATTTTTAACTTTTTGAAAAATATCATCAGCTTTAGCTTTTGCAGCATTAATATCCTGACGAGAATCTGTGTCTCTAGTAGGTACTAATATTTGAGTAATATATAAAGTCTCCGGAAGATTTGAACTAGCAACCGGTGTTGGACTCGGATTGACATTGTTATTCAATCTAGAAGCAATGTAGTCGTTTACATCAGTATCTGAAACTTTTACTCTGTTTTCAATCAATCTCTCACGATACCGCGTTATAAGAATATCTCTTCTTAAGGTCTCTTTAAATTTTTCAAGAGATTGTCCACCTTTTTCCAATGATTGTTGAAGCTCTGTCGCCGTCATTTTCCTCTGAGTTAGCACATTATTAAATATTGAATCAAATTCAATATCGCTAATTTTGAAGTTTACATAGGATGCTTCTTGGAAGATGACACTTTCTTCAATTAGTTTATCCAACACTGTTCGAATCAAAATATCTTCAGACGGTAATGGCCTCTTAGTCTCATTTAATTGTTTTTTTACAAGTTCAACGCGATCTTTTAAATCTTTTGCAGTAACCACCTCACGGTTGACTGTAGCAATAACTCTATCAACCTCATTCTTGTCTAAGCTAAGGTTAATTGAACTTGGTTTTTCAATAGGTGCTTGAACGACTTGAGGCGCCGGTTCGGCTTTGACATTTTTATTGGTAGTTTTAGCTACCGGTTTTACAAGCTCAGCAGCACCAATTCCTGTAGAAATGAGCCCAATTGTCAAAGTTGAAATTAGTCCATTCAATAACCATTTTTTAAGCATTCGATTCATCGTGCATGATCCAATCATTTAATTTTGTCTTGATTTTAAATGGTAATTAAGAAATCCCCTATTCATAAGATTCAAACCTTGATAATGGCAGGGGTTTTTGGTCAACTGGAATATATCCAGGGATGTTTAATCTCATAATATCAATAGGATTGTTACCAAAACCACTTAATCCCTTGAATTCCAATTGGAAAAAGATTTGAGTCGTTGAAACTTGAGATGTATTAACGAAGCGATTAAAAGCCACTCGAAAAGCCCAGCAATCCTGATCATACTCAAAACCAGCTAATGTATTTAATGTCTGTCCTGTGACTTGATCAAAATTCCAACGGCCAATTCCATAAAAGGACTTAGTTATTGGCCATTGTCCAGATAGCTCGTATTGATAAATGGTTGTTGTCATTAAAGACGGGTCGAAGTTGTAACGATAACTTGCGTTCAACATTTTCCTTGGGGCTGGTCGCCAACTTGCTGTAATGGACGATTGAACTACTCGATTAAGATTTTGGTTAAACTCGCTAGCTGCATCTAAATTGATATTTCCATCCAGACGCGTGGCAGCACCAATTAATAAATTTGAATACGAAGGCACCACTGTTTGGTCGCCATAGAGCCCCACCTTTTGTCCACTAATATCAAAGCGCTGAGCGATCACGCCTCGAATTCTCTCAACTCCGGTTTCAGACTCTAATATTTTTGCTGTAAAGCCAGCTGTAACTTTATTATTGTCAGCTACACGATCGTTACCCACAAAGGTATTTTCCGAAAAAATTTGGGCAATCCCAAAACCTGCCGAAGCAGTATCAAATAATGGGATTTTCGTTTGATCCACATAAGGTGTGTAAACATACAAAATCCTAGGCTCAATACTCAACAAAATATTTTTACCAAAAATGGATTTTAGCTCTGGCGCATCTCTTTCAAAGAACATTCCTGAATCAAGGCTCAGTGTTGGTACCGCAAAACTTTGTGTCATTCCTGGGTAATTGGTATTGCCTTCCATATTGTAATTATTGGCACGAAAACTAATTTTTGGCGTGAAATAATATCCAGGGTCAACAAATGGTAGGCTAACGCCAGTATTGATAAAGGCTCTATCTGAAGATATATAACCTCTGTTTGGTATGGCTAACCCAGGTGCATCTAAGGCTCCGCTATAAGTAAAGCGCGTTACATTACTTACAAAACTGACAGATGTGCCAAAGTAATCGAGATTTTTGTAAGTGGCGCTAATTTCTGGTTCTCGGTCATAAGGGGCCACGACTACATTTAAAGGATCAGGTTGTAAAGTTTGAAATTTTTGTACTCTCGCCAAAATATTCCAACCATTTACGTAATAGTTAGCCCCGGCTTCTTGAGTGTACTGACGGGTTATTGCTTGCCCTTGGGTTCTTGCTAAATCATCGGCATAAAAATCGTCGGAAACCCTACTAATATTCGCATAAGCATTTAAGCCTGGTGATACTAACTGTTGATGACGCACAGTATATGCCCAACGATTCGTTTGTAGAATAGCGTCGTTTGGTAAATATTCCGCTTGAAGAATGCCAGAATAGCTGGGCTCTAAATAACGATATTCCCCACCTAACTGCTCACCCCGTTTTGACATATATCTCGGATAAATCGTCAAATCTCGGTTTGGTGCAATATTTAAATAGTAAGGCGTAGTAACATCTAAACCGGAATTGGTACTAATACCAGCCGTTGGTACTAAAAATCCAGATCTGCGCTCACTACCCATCGGAAATGAATAACTCGGTAAATACAAAATGGGCGTATCAAAAAAATGAAGAACTCCGTTATCGCCTGTAGCATCATCCTCAGATTGGTCAATCAGCATTGAACTAGAGGAAAAATACCAATCTAAATTTTCTGGGCTACAGGTTGAGTAAGTAGGCTTCGTTAATAGCGTTCTGTTCCGATCCAAAAATTCAGCTCGTTCTGCTCGACCGAAGGATCGGTTATCTCTAAATTCATAAACAGGTTGATCAATCCAACCTTCTTTAGCATCTAGCTTAAACTCAGATTGAGGACCTGTAAAACTCGAATTGTTTTTACGCAGTAGAGTATTGCCTTTTGCCTTTACAGTGTCCGTATCGATGTTGTAAGTAATTTCATCGCCTTTGAGGACGACCCCATTTTTCCTAATCTCGGCATTTTCTTTTAAAACAATATCGCGCTCAGTCACGCCGTCAATTGTCTTACTCTTAGAAAAGGTAATTGCTTTATCATCAGTTTGATCATCGTGTTCTACTAACTTATCATCTAATATTAGAGATAATGGCTTTGCGGTAACCTTCGTTTGAGCCTGACTGACACCTGATAACCCTAAAACTAGAAAAAGAAAAATCGCTACCCCCAAATAGGTGGTAGGACATTGATATTCTTCGGATAGGCTGGGATATGATTTTGACATTAAACTCTCTAACACCCTTATTATAAAATCAATTATGCCGAATACACGACTTCAACAATTAAACCAATGGTTAGAATCATTACCGGAAGCGCTAAAGCTCAATATCTCCTCTCTTGAGCCCGCCTCCAATGATGCAAGTTTTCGGCGATATTTTCGAATTTTGACAAATCGCGAAGAGTTCCCTAGTTTAATCATTATGGACGCTCCGGTTGATAAAGAGGATACAGGTCCGTTTATCCATGTCGCACAACTTTTATCCGTTGCTGGTTTAAATGTTCCTCAAGTTTTACATATAAATCAAACAGATGGCTTCTTACTCCTGAGCGATCTTGGCAACACCACATATTTGTCAGCCCTCAATCAAAATACTGCAAATCATCTTTATAAAGAAGCAAATCAAGCTTTAGTTCTCATGCAAAGTAAGGCGGATGCGAGCAATCTACCACTTTATGATGAAGCACTTTTACAGAAAGAAATGGATTTATTTCCAGAATGGTATTTAGGCAAGCATCTAAATTACACCCTAAGTCCAACAGAATCCCAAGCACTGTCGAAGATCTTTAAAGAACTCAATCAGAATATCTTGTCCCAACCCCAAGTATTTGTGCACCGTGACTTTCATAGTCGAAACTTAATGGTCACATCAGAAAATAATCCTGGTATTTTAGATTTTCAGGATGCCGTAAAGGGGCCAATCACTTACGATTTGGTCTCGCTTTATAGGGATGCGTATATTGTTTGGGATGAAGAGCAACAAGTTGACTGGGTGATTCGTTACTGGGAGCAAGCTCGAAAAGAAAATTTGCCTGTCCATGCTGACTTTGGTGACTTTTACCGTGATTTTGAATGGATGGGTTTACAGCGCCACTTAAAAGTTTTGGGGATTTTCGCAAGACTTTATCATCGAGATGGAAAAGATGGGTACTTAAAAGATTTACCGCTCGTTTTAGAATACACTGAAAAAGTAGCGCAAAGATACATTGCGTTTAAGCCTTTAATTAGAATACTCGATGCGTCTAAAAAATTTGTACGGCCAGATGGATTTACCTTTTAACTCATGCAATTATTTAATGCCAATATTCCTGTAATGATTCTTGCAGCGGGTCGCGGGGAAAGAATGCGTCCACTCACAGATCACCTACCAAAACCTTTATTAGAGATTCATGGCAAAAGCTTACTTGCCTACCATCTCGAAGGATTGATTAGTCACGGCTTTGACCGTGTCGTCATAAATCATGCTTGGCTCGGACATATGATCGAAGATGCGCTCCATGATGGTCAACAATTTAATTTAAAAATCACTTACTCACCCGAAGAAAATGCTTTAGATACTGCAGGTGGAATTGCTAAAGCTCTTCCCTTACTTAATCCTGAAGATTACTTCTTGGTAATCAATGGTGATGTTTTTGCACCCGATTTTCCATTTCAAAGAATCTTTGACTTAGTCGAGCAATTTAGGGCGGATATTGATCAAGATGCGCCTGCGTTGATGGCTCATTTATTTTTAACTACAAATCCGAAACAACATCCAAAGGGAGACTTTTATCTTAATCCTCCCTATGTTTTTTCGGATGAACAGTTAGCCAATAATGCGCTTTCACAAAGTAAATATACATTTACAGGTATTGGGATTTATCATAAGGACCTGTTTCAATCGATTGCCCCTGAGGCCATAGCTCCTTTGGCTCCTCTATTAAAAAAAGCAATGGGATCAATGCTGGTTGAAGGTGAGCTTTTAAAAACCACATGGCATGATGTAGGGACTCCTGAGCGACTTTCAGAACTGAATAAAGTACTACGATGAAAACTAAACTAACCCCTCCTAAAGAAACCTTTGTCGCAAGACGTGCTGCTCTAGTAGAGAGAGTTCGTGCTATTTCTGAGAATAGTATTGTGATTTTGAATACAGCACCAGAAGTCGCTCGTAACCGAGATAGTGAATATGCTTACCGGCACGACAGTGATTTTTACTATTTAACTGGATTTAAAGAACCTGAGGCCTTTTTAGTCATTCAAACGAATGGGGAAACAACTACTACCCATTTATTTTGTCGACCAAAAGATTTAGAGCGTGAAATTTGGGATGGTATTCGTTTAGGTCCAGAGGCCGCTCCTGAAGAACTCGGGATTGATTATGCTTATCCGATTTCAGATTTAGATACCAAAATGCCTGAGCTAATGGCTGGGTTTGATCAAGTTTTTACTAGAAATCATGCCAATGAGTTAATGGATCAGTATTTAAGAACATGGAATGGTGAACTAGCCAAAAAGTCACGTTTAGGCATTTCTAAACCTAGTGTATTTCAGGATGTTGAATGCCTCATTCACGATATGCGGCTGTTTAAAGACGCGAATGAAATTGCCATCATGCAACATGCTGCTTGGATCAGTTCTCAAGCCCATCTTGCTGCAATGAGACGCTCGAAACCGGGCCTCAAAGAATATCACCTTGAAGCAGATATACTTTACACTTTCAGAAATAATGGTTCAGAGTCTGTAGCCTACAATAGTATTGTAGCTACTGGTGAAAATGCCTGTGTCTTGCATTACAGAGCGGCAGATAGTATCTTAAAAGATGGCGATCTATGTTTGATTGACGCGGGTTGTGAATTCTTGGGCTATGCCTCAGATATCACCAGAACCTTTCCAGTGAATGGCAAATTTAGCCCAGCCCAAGCACAAGCCTACAGTATCGTTTTAGCGGCGCAAGAGGCTGCGATTGCCAAATGTAGAGTCGGTGAAAGTTTTCAAGCGCCTCATGATGCAGCCCTTGAAGTTCTAACAAAAGGTTTGTTCGAAATGGGCGTTTTGAGCCATCAAGAGCATGGTTCTTTAGAAAGTGCCATCGAAAATAAAGCGTATCAGCCTTACTATATGCACCGCACTAGTCATTGGCTAGGGATGGATGTCCACGATGTAGGTTCTTATCGGGAGCTTAACGATCCTAATAAGGCATGGCGAATACTTCAACCCAATATGGTGTTAACGGTAGAACCAGGTTTATATTTCAGACCTAGTAAAGAGGTTCCAAAAGAATTTTGGAATATCGGGATTAGGATTGAAGATGATGTTGTGATTACATCTGGCGCCCCAATGATCATGTCGCGGGATGTTCCTGTTACCATTCACGAAATCGAAAGGTGGATGGTCCAGTCATCATAAAGAAGATTCATGCAAAGTAACTCCGATCAGCCTATTAACTTATCACCTTCACCGCAAGTCGTTATTCTTGGCGCGGGACCAGTGGGGCTAGCTTGTGCGATTTTATTGCTAGAGAGAAATCCTGATTTACATCTCGCACTAAATGATAAATTTCAAGAATCTAATGAGTTCATTACTCAAGGAGATGAGCGAGGTATTGCTATTTCTGAGGGCTCAAAACAACTACTAGAGTCAATTGGTGCATGGAATCTTGAGGCTCCTGCTATTCATGAGGTTCATATTTCTCAACGTCACCATTTTGGACAAACTGTTATTCGAAGAGAAGAACTCCAAAAAGATGCTTTAGGTTATATCGTTCGTTATAAAGACATTCACTTACAACTTCGACTTCGCCTTAAAGCTCTGCAGAATCAATCTAAAAACTTTGTTTGGCATTATGGTTCCACTCGAAGTGATTTTGAAGATATGCCCACCTCAACTTGCTGTATTCATGCTGAGGGTGGGTTATTTCACGAACAGGTGGCTAAAGATGAGCGTTCAGATTATGGACAATCAGCCTTAATCGGTTGGGTTCAAACCAGAGGAGTTCCTGAAAATATTGCATGGGAACGTTTTACCTCAGGAGGCCCTTTAGCTCTTCTCCCTCATCACCACGGTAAAAATGCGCGTAATTTGGTATGGTGCGCGTCGCCTGAACGTGTAGAAGAATTAAAAAACTTAGAATCGAAAGATTTCTTAAAGGAACTGAAAGAAGCATTCGGCTTACCTGTCGGAGAGTTTTTAGAAATTCACGATCGGCGTAGTTACCCATTGGGTCTTAACATTAGAGAAAGCATTATTAACCAAAATCATGTTTGGATTGGTAATGCGGCTCAAACCTTGCATCCGGTTGCAGGACAAGGATTAAATTTAGGTTTAAGAGACGCGGCAACCCTCTCCCAATGTGTAGGCCCAGTCTACCTTAGTGCCAAAGGTCAGCAATTTGAGGTTTTAAATAAAGCTTTAGTTGACTATGCGGGTTTAAGAGAAAAAGATCGGCGAGCTACCATTGGATTAACGGATCTTATGGCGAGAGTATTCGCTACCGATTTGGCACCTATTGTTATTGCACGAGGTTTGGCTCTGTCCATTTTGCAGTGGATTCCTCCGTTAAAAAGTGCCATTGCAAGGCAAATGATGTTCGGCCAACGTTAAAGGGTTGAATCTGCCCAATTTTTAGGCAAATTAGGCCTTTTATGATAAAGTCCTAGATTCTAGATTTTTCTAAACAACGAACTTCTGAGATTGATACCATTTTGCAAATTGGTCCACACAAACTTTCTAATCGATTATTTGTTGCCCCGATGGCAGGGGTAACTGATCGTCCGTTCAGACAGCTTTGTAAACGCCTTGGGGCTGGTTATGCTGTTTCAGAAATGATTGCGTCTAATGCCATGCTTTGGAACAGTGAAAAAACACTTAGAAGAGCGAATCACGAAGGTGAAGTGAATCCCATCTCTGTACAAATTGCCGGCGCTGATCCAGAAATGATGGCTCGAGCAGCGATCCTAAATGTTGAGCGTGGAGCGCAAATCATTGACATCAACATGGGATGCCCTGCTAAAAAGGTTTGTAATGTTGCATCAGGTTCAGCACTTCTACAAAATGAACCTTTAGTTGAAAAAATTCTACTGTCAGTAGTCAATGCCGTTGGTTATCCAAATGGCAATATTCCCGTTACCTTGAAAATCAGAACGGGTTGGGACCGTGAGCATAAAAATGCTATTCGTATCGCAAAAATTGCACAGGATTGTGGAATTTCGATGTTGACGATTCACGGTAGGACTAAAGCCGATTTGTATCACGGTGAAGCAGAATACGAAACAATCGCTGCAGTGAAAGCTGAAATTGGTATTCCGGTAGTTGCAAACGGCGATATTAACTCACCAGAAAAAGCTAAATTTGTTTTGGAGTATACCCAGGCAGATGCAGTAATGATTGGTCGCGCTGCTCAAGGAAGACCTTGGATTTTTCGAGAAATTGATCATTACTTAACCACAGGTCAGCATTTAATCGCTCCAACGATTGCTGAAATCTCCCATATCATGGAAGAACATCTATTAGAGCATTATGAGTTTTATGGCGAATATGTTGGTTTAAGAACTGCGCGTAAACATATTGGTTGGTATTGCAAAGGGTTACGTAATTCCCATGATTTTAGACATCACATGAATACTATTGAATCCTGCACTGAACAATTAAGTGCTGTTAAGAATTACTTTTTAGAATTAGCCCAATACTCAACTCATATCGAGTATTTAGAGGCTGCTTAATAAATTATATTTTTATAATGACAAATTCAACTAAACACCCTGTTACGGAAGTACTTGAGGTCCATTTACAGAGATATCTCGATGATCTTGGTGAAATCCCTCCTAGTAATATTTATCCGATGGTACTTACTTTTATCGAAAGGCCAATTCTAGAACTTGTCATGAAGCACGCTAATCAAAATCAATCATTAGCAGCAAAGTACTTAGGGATGAATCGCAATACTTTGCATAAAAAACTCGTTGAGCATGGCCTCCTTTCAAATTAATTTTTTTACTTTACTTCCTTGGAATATTTATGATTCAAACCGCTCTCATTTCAGTATCTGATAAATCTGGTATTGTTCCCTTTGCTAAAGCACTTCATGAGAGAGGTGTGCGACTCATATCTACTGGTGGTACAGCGAAATTATTGGCTGACAACCAGTTACCCGTAGTTGAAGTATCAGAGATTACACAATTCCCTGAAATGTTAGACGGTCGTGTCAAGACACTTCATCCAATGGTGCATGGAGGATTACTTGCTCGGCGCGATGATCCAAAACATTTAGCAGCATTAGAGGCTCACGGGATCAAAACGATTGACATGTTGGTCATCAATTTATATCCCTTTGAGAAAACGATTGCTCAAAAAGAATGTAGCTTTGAAGAAGCGATTGAAAATATTGATATTGGTGGTCCGGCAATGTTACGTGCTGCAGCTAAAAATCATCAAGACGTTACTGTTCTCATTTCACCCGATGACTACGCTGAAGTTTTAGCGGAAATGACAGCAAATCAAAATCAAATTTCATTCAATACTAACTTTCGTTTAGCAAAAAAGGTGTTTGCGCACACAGCAAGATATGACGGTGCTATTGCCAACTATTTATCTTCTTTACCGGAGAACTTAGAACACTCAGCTCGTTCGAATTATCCACAAACACTACAAATGAGTTTTAACCGCGTGCAAGAGTTGCGTTATGGCGAAAATCCTCACCAGTCAGCTGCCTTTTATCAAGATGTGAATCCAGTACCCGGAGCGCTCGCGAATTTTATTCAGTTACAAGGTAAAGAACTGTCCTATAACAATATTGCTGATGCAGACGCTGCTTGGGAATGCGTTAAAAGCTTTGGTAATACGCTTGAAGATGGAGTCCCGGCTTGTGTGATTGTTAAGCACGCTAACCCTTGTGGTGTTGCCATTGCAACATCTGCTGTAGAAGCCTATCAAAAAGCCTTCAAAACTGATCCTACCTCTGCATTTGGTGGCATTATTGCCTTTAATCGTCCTTGTGATGAAACCTGTGCCCAAGCAGTGACTAAACAATTTGTGGAAGTATTAATTGCACCAAGTTTCACGAAAGAAGCTTTAGCTATTTTATCGGCCAAACAAAATGTTCGTGTCTTGCAAATTGAATTGGCTCAAACCGTCAATGCTTATGATTTAAAACGCGTTGGTGGCGGTCTACTAGTACAGACACCTGATGTCAAGAATGTTAAACCAAGTGAGCTTACTATTGTCTCAAAACGAATCCCTACACCTATAGAGATGACCGAAATGCTATTCGCATGGAGAGTTGCTAAATTTGTCAAATCCAATGCAATTGTTTTCTGTGCAGGTGGTATGACTTTAGGAGTTGGTGCCGGTCAAATGAGTCGCATAGACTCTGCAAAGATTGCTGGTATCAAAGCTCAAAATGCCGGTCTTAGCTTAATGAATTCGGCAGTAGCAAGTGATGCTTTCTTCCCTTTTAGAGACGGCTTAGATGTGGTCGTAGCAGCAGGTGCTACTTGTGTTATTCAACCAGGTGGAAGTATGCGCGATGATGAGGTTGTAAAAGCTGCAGATGAGCACGGTATTGCGATGGTGTACACCGGCACACGTCACTTTAGACATTAATTCGATGCGTATTGTAGGTATTGATCCGGGGCTTCGTATAACAGGTTTTGGGGTGATTGAGTTCCACCAACAACGCTTAAAATACATTGCATCCGGGGTGATCAAGACCTCTAATCTGACGGAGTCTGATAGCGCAAGATTAGGAACAATTTTTGAAAGTGTGACAGAGGTGCTGGCCACCTATCAACCAGACATTGCGTCTGTTGAAAAGGTCTTCTTGAATGTCAATCCTAAATCGACCTTAGCCCTCGGCCAAGCCAGAGGTGCTGCAATTACAGCCTTGGTTTGTCAAAAATTACATGTTTACGAATTTAGTGCCTTAGAAGTTAAAAAAAATGTGGTTGGCTCTGGGAGAGCTACAAAAGAGCAAGTCCAAGAAATGATTCGTCGCTTACTTAATTTAAAGTCAGCTCCCAGTAAGGATGCCTCAGATGCGCTTGCTGTTGCAATTTGTGCTGCGCATCATCATCAGATGAACCTACAAATACAAAAGTCATCTAAACTTAAATAATAGTTAAATTAAAGGTGGATTGATGATTGGTCGTATACAAGGTCTTTTACTACAAAAAAACCCTCCCAGAATCCTAGTGGATTGCCATGGTGTTGGCTATGAGATTGACGTTCCCATGAGCACACTTTATCAATTACCCGACAACGGTCATCAAGTTACCTTACTAACTCATTTTGTGGTGCGGGAAGATGCGCAACTCTTATTTGGTTTTGCAACGGAGTCAGAGCGTGAAGCATTTAAAACATTAATTAAAATTAGCGGAGTTGGTGCAAGAACTGCACTGGCTATCCTCTCAGGTATGAGTGTTTCTGAGATTGGTCAAGCCGTTGCCATGCAAGAAAGTGCCAGACTTACTACAGTGCCCGGTATTGGTAAAAAAACAGCAGAACGGTTATTACTAGAATTAAAAGGGAAATTTGGTGTGAACTCTATTTCATCTGTTCCAAATCAAACAGGCACCTCAAGCAATAGTTCAAGTGAAATACTCCAAGCGCTTTTAGCTCTTGGTTACTCGGATAAAGAAGCCGTTCTTGCCTTAAAAAATATTCCCACCGATATCAGTGTTTCGGACGGTATTCGAATGGCTTTAAAAATCTTATCAAAAGGTTGATTTGTGAATTTCACAAACTCATTTAAACTGTTTCTATGAGTATTCACACTGACCAATTAGAAACGAATTCCGAACCACCCCGCGGGGCTAAGGATCGGATGATTCAACCGCTGGCCTCTACTGAGGATAATGTTGTAGAAAGAGCTTTACGCCCAAAGCAACTTGAGGAATACATTGGCCAACAAAAGGCGCGAGAGCAATTAGAAATTTTCATCTCCGCTGCAAAAAGTCGTTCAGAAGCTTTAGATCATGTTTTATTATTTGGTCCTCCAGGACTGGGTAAAACAACGCTAGCCCATATTATTGCCAAAGAGCTTGGTGTCAATTTACGTCAAACAAGTGGTCCTGTTTTAGATCGCCCCGGTGATTTAGCTGCCTTACTAACCAATTTGGAAGAAAACGATGTGCTTTTCATCGATGAGATTCATCGTTTATCCCCGATTGTGGAAGAAATTCTTTATCCAGCGTTAGAGGACTATAGTATCGATATCATGATTGGCGAAGGCCCAGCTGCCAGAAGTGTCAAACTAG
Organism: uncultured beta proteobacterium; assembly: GCA_903889595.1. GTDB lineage: Bacteria > Pseudomonadota > Gammaproteobacteria > Burkholderiales > Burkholderiaceae > Polynucleobacter. Next base: position 7,351 of record CAISYI010000084.1, on the reverse strand, counting down.
ACCTTAAACCTTTTACCTTAATTGGTGCTACGACCAGAGCTGGAATGCTCACCAATCCATTACGAGATCGTTTTGGGATTGTTTCCAGATTAGAGTTTTATACCCATGCTGAACTCAGCGAGATTGTAAAAAGATCGTCTAAATTACTAGGAGCGACGATAGCACCAGATGGCGCCAACGAGATTGCTAAACGTGCTCGAGGCACCCCTAGAATTGCAAACCGACTATTAAGACGAGTGCGTGATTATGCACAAGTGAAGAGTGACGGTGTTATTACTGCAGCAATTGCTGACAAAGCACTCTTGATGCTTGATGTTGATCCTGTCGGATTTGACATCATGGACCGAAAACTTCTTGAAGCTATTTTGTATAAGTTTTCAGGCGGGCCTGTTGGACTTGATAATTTAGCCTCAGTCATTGGCGAAGAAAAAGATACGATTGAAGACGTTATAGAGCCGTATCTGATTCAGCAAGGCTATTTACAAAGAACCCCACGAGGCAGAATCGCTACACGCTTGGCTTATGCCCATTTTGATCTTTTGATGCCAAACAACGGCAGTGGAACTTCTGGCTCTCTAGATTTAGATGAACTAAGGTAAGTCCCAAGAAACAGACTTGGGAAAACTTTGCCGGTCAATTTCATCCAAAGCGTCATTATGTAAATGCCTCGTATCGCCCCAACTCAAAATTTGAAAATTTTCACCATCAAATACAAGGCGATTCAAGCTAGTATTGAGCAACTCAATCTTTCTTTTTTCTGAAATATCTATTTTTGCAGCTTCTCTGAAGACACAGTCTAATACTCCGCCATGGGCCACAATAAGGATTGTTTGTCCCATATGACGCTTGGCAATTTGCTTCACGCCAGTAATCACTCGATCATAAAATTGCTGCAAACTTTCACCATCCTTTGGCTGAAAATTTGCATTACGCGTTACCCATGCTTGGTAGTTTTCTGGATGAGATTGTTCTATTTCTGCATAGGTCTTGCCTTGAATTTCACCGTAGCATCTCTCTCGTAGCAAGGCATCTTGTTGTACTTCTATCTCATGATGATTAGCAATAGTTAGGGCGGTATCATAAGCCCTTGATAAATCACTTGCGTAAGCAACATCAATACTTTCTGTTGCTAAAACTTTTGCCAATAAATTAGCTTGTTCTACCCCAATCGAATTAAGGCCAATATCTAAATAGCCTTGTAATCGTTTTTCGCGATTCCAATCCGTTTCACCATGTCGTATCAATAAAATATTTGCCACAAAAAGTCCTTATTAACTTAAATGAATCTTCACAAATTTACGCTTACCAACTTGTAATATGAATGTTCCTGAATCTACTTTGAGGGTGCGATCACTTACTTGAACCCCGTCAATTTTTACACCACCTTGGTCAATATTTCTATACGCCTCTGTCGTTGAGGGTGCTAAGTTTGCTTGTTTAATAAGTTGAGCTAAACCAAGCGGTGCACCTGACAATGTCAACTCAGGAATATCATCAGGTATACCGCCTTTTGCGCGGTGGTTGAAATCCTCTAAAGCCTTATCTGCATCTGCACTACTATGAAACCTTGTGACAATCTCCTGCGCCAGAATCACTTTGGCATCTTTTGGATTTCGTCCCCCAGCAACTTCATTTTTAAGTGCTTCGATTTCTTGCATTGATTTAAATGAGAGTAATGTAAAGTAACTCCACATTAAGTCATCAGAGATACTGAGTAGTTTGCCAAACATGTCGCCAGGATTTTCACTGATTCCAATATAGTTCCCTTTGGATTTACTCATCTTATCCACACCATCAAGGCCAACGAGTAGTGGCATAGTCAAAATACACTGAGGTTCCTGACCATATTCTTTTTGTAACTCGCGACCAACTAGTAAGTTAAATTTTTGATCCGTGCCGCCCAGTTCCAAATCACTTCTTAAGGCGACTGAATCATATCCTTGCATCAGTGGATATAAAAATTCGTGAACCGAGATTGATACCCCAGACTTAAAACGTTTTGTAAAATCATCTCGCTCCAACATTCTAGCCACAGTGTATTTTGAAGCCAGTTGAATCATGCCAGAGGCGCCAAGAGGTTCGGACCACTCTGAGTTATATCTGATTTCAGTTTTTTCAGGGTCGAGAATTAAACTGGCTTGTCGATAATAAGTTTGCGCATTGAGGGCTATTTCCTCTTTAGTTAAAGGAGGCCTAGTCAGATTTCTGCCAGAAGGATCACCAATCAAACTCGTAAAATCGCCGATGAGGAAAATTACCGTATGACCTAAATCTTGTAATTGACGCAGTTTATTCAATACGACTGTATGGCCCAAATGAATATCAGGCGCAGTAGGGTCTAAACCTAGTTTAATTCGGAGTGGGGTCTTTGTTGCCGCACTTTTTGCCAATTTAGCCAACCACTCAGACTCTACTAACAATTCCTCACAGCCGCGCTTGGTTTGTTCGAATGCTGCTTGAACCTCAGGTGTTATAGGATATTTTGGTAATTGAGCAGAAACTTTCGCTTCTAGTGTTTCAGATGAATTTATACTAGTCATACTAACTTTTTCTTTAAAAAGATTTTTCAAAATAATTGCTATTTTCGCATTATTAAACAAACCGTTCCTATTTAAGTGTTTATGCCAAGCTCATTTTTCCAAAACTCTTCCTCATTCTTCATCGGAATCATGTCTGGAACGAGTTTGGACGGCATTGATTGTGTTCTTTCCACGATAGACGAAGATGGAAATTGTAAATATATTTCGCATGTCAGCAGACCCTATAGCGCCCAAATGCGTGAGCAATTTTTAACTTTGCAAAGGCCTAGTGTCAATGAACTTCATCTGGAAGCGCTGAGTGCCAATGACTTAGCCATTGAATATGCGCATGCTGTTCAGGATCTATTACAAATTACAGAATTTAAGGCTACTCAAATAATGGCAATTGGTGCTCATGGTCAGACCATTCGTCATCAACCAGCGAGTGAGCAACATTTAGCTTATACATGGCAAAGCTTAAACTCTTCCTTACTTGCTGAGTTAACGCAAATAAATGTCATCAGTGATTTTCGTAGTAGAGATGTTGCTGCTGGCGGCCAAGGCGCACCTTTGGTACCGGCCTTTCATGCAGCTCAGTTTCTTAGCGATTTACCAATTGCTATTTTAAATTTAGGGGGTATTGCGAACTTAACACTGTTGGAACCAAAGAAACCTGTTTTAGGTTTTGATACAGGCCCAGCAAATGTTCTTTTAAATGATTGGATAACTCAACATTTACAGTTGCCCTTTGATGAAAATGGCAATTGGGCTAAGTCAGGTCAAATCCTTCCTGATTTTCTTAAGTCGATGCTCTCAGATCCTTATTTTTCAGCACCAATTCCTAAAAGTACTGGGCGTGATTTATTTCATCTTGATTGGTTAATGACACATCTGTCGAAAGACAATATGCCTTCAGCACCAGATGTTCAAGCGAGTTTAGTAGAACTTACTGCTATATCAATAGCAAATCAGTTACAAAGTTACTTACCAATTTGTACCGAAATGATAGTTTGTGGCGGTGGAGTTCAAAACCATCACCTGATGAATCGGATTGAAATACATTGTCAACGTCTAGTTCCTAACTTGCAACTCACAACCACGATGAAGTACGGTATAGATCCGCAAACGGTTGAGTCACTAGCCTTTGCATGGTTAGCATGGTGCTTTACTCAAGGATTGCCGGGGAATTTAACTAGCGTTACTGGAGCAAAGAGACCTAATATTTTAGGTGCCTTTTACCCCAAGTAAAACTTTTAGAACTCAGCTACTAATTAAGCAGAGAAAGAAGATCCGCAACCACAAGTAGTTGTTGCATTAGGATTTTTAATGACAAACTGTGAACCATTGATATCTTCTTTGTAGTCGATCTCAGCGCCGACTAGATACTGGAAACTCATTGAATCAACTAATAAGGTAACGCCTTTTTTAGAGAACTCTGTATCGTCTTCATTAACGTCTTCATCAAATGTAAAGCCATATTGAAAACCTGAGCATCCGCCACCTTGAACGAACACACGTAGTTTAAGTGCTGGATTACCTTCTTCAGCAATTAAGTCTGCAACTTTATCTGCAGCACTTTCAGTAAAATTAATTGGAACTGGTGGCTCTTCCATTACTTCTGCAACGCTTTGAACTGTACTCATTTGTTACTCCTCAATCAATATTTCTCTATTCTAGGCTTATATTACCCTATTTACAGTAAGGTTATCTTACTTAATGTTAGGGCATTAGTGCAATTTGTTGTAAACCCATGTCCTCAGGAAATCCAAACATTAAATTAAGACACTGGATTCCTTGGCCGGAGGCCCCTTTTACTAAATTATCCTCTACTACCAAAATAACTAATGTATCTGCGCCACCTGGACGATGTACAGCAATTCGAAGTTGATTACTTCCTCTAACAGACCGGGTTTCAGGCATACTACCCGCAGGCATAACATCCACAAATGGTTCATTTGCATAAAAATCTTCAAATAACTTCTGAAAATCTACGTTTAATCCATCTGGTTGGATACGGGCGTACAAGGTTGAATGAATACCCCGAATCATTGGGACTAAGTGGGGGATGAAGGTCAGCTTAATATCATCATGTCCAGCAATGGCTTTTAAACCTTGCTCGATCTCAGGTAAATGGCGATGACCTTTAACTCCATACGCTTTGAAGTTATCACTTGCTTCCGCTAGGAGCGTTCCAACTTCAGCTTTTCTTCCTGCACCAGATACTCCTGATTTTGAATCAGAAATCAAATACTTGGTGTCAATTAACTTTTTTCCGCCAGTTAATTTGGGGCTAATTAAGGGGGCAAAACCGAGTTGTACAGAAGTCGGGTAGCAACCAGCAAGACCAATGACGCGCGCAGTTTTAATTTTTTCGCGATTAATTTCTGCGAGTCCATATACAGCCTCTGCAAGAATATCAGGGCACTGATGCGGCATACCGTACCATTTTTCAAACTCTGCAGTATCTTTTAATCTAAAGTCAGCAGCTAAATCGATAATTCTCACTCCTGCGGCCAATAATTCTTTTGCCTGTGCCATTGCAACACCATGGGGTGTTGCAAAAAACACTGCATCACATTGATCAAGTTTGGCATCTTCAGGTGTACTGAATGCAATGTTTACCCGACCTCTTAAAGATGAATACATGTCAGAAACTGGCATACCTGCTTCTTTTCGAGAAGTAATCGCCGTTAACTCTACTTCGGGATGTTGTGCCAACATTCGAAGTAACTCAACCCCCGTATAACCTGTGCCACCTACGATACCGACCTTGATCATGATGTTCCTTCGAAAGATGTTTTTTTATTCTAACAAGCATTAATGACGAAATGTTCACAAAGCATTAAAGAAAAAAAATGTGTGTAAAAAAACCGCACAAGCTAAGAAACTTATACGGTTTTTTGTCTTACTCAATAACCATTGATTTAGTACATTAAATTTAAACTCTGCCTTCGCAAAGAATAGATTTAGATAAAAATTAACGCTTACTGAACTGTTTACGACGGCGAGCACCGCGTAAACCAACTTTTTTACGCTCAACTTCACGAGCATCACGAGTAACAAATCCAGCCTTAGATAAACTTGGCTTTAGTGTGTTGTCGTAATCGATTAAAGCACGTGTAACGCCGTGACGAACTGCGCCAGCTTGGCCAGTCTCACCACCACCCGAAACGTTTACTTTAATATCAAAAGTTTCAGCGTGATTCGTTAAAATCAAAGGTTGACGTGCAATCATTCGTGATGTTTCACGAGAAAAATACTCATCAATTGGCTTACCGTTTACAACGATTTCGCCTTTTCCAGATTTGATAAAAACACGGGCAACTGAACTTTTGCGGCGGCCGGTTCCATAATTCCAATTTCCAATCATGACCGCTCCTTAAATTTCAAGCACGCTTGGCTGTTGAGCCGCGTGTGGATGGTTATCGTCGCCATAGACTTTTAATTTCTTAATCATAGCGTAGCCGAGAGGGCCTTTTGGCAACATGCCTTTAACAGCTTTTTCCAAAACACGTCCTGGAAATTTAGCTTGCATCTTGTCGAAATTCGTTTCGTAAATACCACCTGGGTATCCACTGTGACGGTAATAGGTCTTTTGTAGACCTTTGTTGCCAGTAACGCGCAATTTGGCAGCATTGATTACAACAATGTAATCGCCTGTGTCAACGTGAGGAGTAAATTCGGGTTTATGCTTGCCGCGCAGACGGTGTGCCACTTCACTGGCGACACGACCGAGAACTTTGTCTGTTGCGTCAATCACGAACCATTCATGCTTCACCTCGTGGGATTTAGCTGAAAAAGTTTTCATGACTACTTTCTTTAAATTTTAAGTCCAATAATGCCTAAATCACTTTTCAAATCGGCCTTGCTTATTTTTGCACGCTCTCATCTTCAAATTCTTTAGGTAATACATTTTCTCTAGGACTGGAATAGAGAATCAATGATTGTAGCAAAAAAAAGCCCAGAGGTAAACTCTGGGCTATGAATTCCACCTTTGTTTGGGTGGAGGAGACATCTGTAGCAGTAAAATTGAATTAATTTAAACATATTTAAATTAATTCGTGCAATAGAGTAATTATATATTAGGGTATTTACTAGGTAAAGCCTTTTATGCAAATTTTTTTGAAAGTAAGTTATGGAATGTAAGGTAAATTGGCTTGGCATTGATGGCATGAGTTTTTCTGCCGAAGTTGGTAGTGGTCACTTAGTCAATATGGACGGCGCGCCAGAAGCTGGTGGCAGAAATTTAGCGCCACGTCCAATGGAACTTTTATTGGCAGGTGCTGGGGGATGTACGGCCTTTGATGTGGTGATGATTTTGAAAAAGGCCCGTCAAGACATTCGTGGGTGTGAAGTAAAACTCAATGCAACTCGCGCAGAAGAAGATCCTAAAGTTTTTACAAATATTCATATGACTTTTGTTGTTACAGGGAAAAATCTAGATTTAAATCGAGTGCAAAAAGCGGTTGATTTATCTCATGACAAATACTGCTCAGCAACTATTATGCTTGGTAAGACCGCAACGATCACCCACAGTATCGAAGTTAAAGAAGCCTAAAGTCCTTAAGATATAAGGTCCAAGTGAGAGTGGCAGAGTTGGTCGATAAGCCGGATTCTGTCGACCGAACTTTCGTCCGGGGGCAATCATTCCTCTAGACCCATTGTTACCAATGGGTTCAAGCTCTCTACCCGCAGGCTTAGCGGGACGCCTCAACGCCTGCCTATTTGAGATTGCTCCGAGTGGAGGTTACCGCGTTTCACCGTAACTAAATACGCTCGTCTCTGTGGCCCTATTCCTCATGTCACCATGGATGGCCGTTAGCCATCACCCT
>CAISYI010000083.1 GCA_903889595.1 uncultured beta proteobacterium | reverse complement strand
CCATCTTCAGGTAAGGTTCTATCTGGTGGTGTCGATGCAAATGCTCTACAACGTCCAAAACGCTTTTTTGGTGCCGCTAGAAATATTGAAGAAGGTGGTTCATTAACCATCATCGCTACTGCCTTGATAGAAACCGGCAGTAGGATGGATGATTTGATTTATGAAGAGTTTAAAGGTACCGGCAACCTTGAAGTGCATCTCGAAAGACGCTTGGCTGAAAGAAGAGTCTATCCAGCAATTAATTTGAATAAATCTGGAACTCGACGTGAAGAATTATTGATTAAGCCAGATATCTTACAAAAAATATGGGTCCTCCGAAAACTCATCTCCGACATGGATGATGTTGAGGCTATGAACTTTATTGTTGACAAGTTAAAGTCAACTAAAAACAATGCAGAGTTCTTTGATTTAATGCGTCGCGGTGGGTAAATAGTTAGGTTTAATCACTTTTGTAGGCCTTGAATTCAATTTATAGGTCTACAAAATCAAGAAATTGTGTCATAATAGTCGTTTATCAGGAAAGTTTTACACCTCTAACATGCTTTTAGATGTGCAATGTGTAAAGGCTACCAAAACAATAAGGATCAAAAATGAAAGACGGAATACACCCAAATTATAGAGAAGTTGTTTTTGTTGATGTATCTAACAACTTTAGCTTCAAAACACGCTCCACGATTAACACCCGTGAAACCATCAAGTGGGAAGATGGCAATGAGTATCCATTGTCAAAAATTGAAACCTCATCAGAATCTCATCCTTTTTATACTGGTACCCAGAAGATTATGGATACTGCTGGTAGAGTTGAGAAATTCCGTCAGAAATTTGGCGCAAAAGCTGGTGCTAAATCAAGCACAAAGAGCTAACTTAACTACTTACAAAAATCAGGCAGCAAAGGATTACCTTTGCTGCCTTTTTTATTGTTGATATGCAAAATCCCATTAAATTAACCTCAGACGCAACCACCTCTATTCCAAGATGGATAATGCTTTTGATCACGCTAATTTATGCGTTTTCCGGACTATTTGGACATGACCCCTGGAAGAATGATGATGCTGTAGGGTTTGGTGTTATGTGGACTCTGGCTCACGGAAGTTTAATGGATTGGGTTTTACCGAATCTTCAAGGGCGTGGTGTTTTAGTGGGGCCCCCACTACCCTATTGGTTAGGCGCTATCTCTATCAAATATCTTGGTGGAATGATTGGTGAAGTGAATGCTGCAAGATTAATATCAGGCTGTTGCTTTGTTCTAAGTGCAATCAGTATTTGGTATGCCAGCTATTTATTAGGTAGAAGAACAGAAGTTCAACCAATGCAATTTGCTTTAGGCGGTCAGCCTAGTGCTAAAGAATATGGCAAGACAGTAGCAGATGGCGCACTGTTAATCTTTTTAGCATGTATAGGTTTAGCCCAGAGAGTTCACGAAGCTTCTCCTTTATTAGTTGAACTACTCGGGCTTACTTTGTTGATTTATGGCGTTGTTAGAAGCTATGACAAGCCATGGCAAGGTGGCATCATTTCTGGTCTTGGAATGGTGGCAGTTGGTTTGTCAGGTATGCTCTGGACCGCAATTTTTCTTTGGGTTGCAGCGTTTATAGGCTTTTATACCCGCCCCAACAAACGATTAATAGGTTGGCTAATTGGATCTATTACGGTAACACTTGCAGGTCTTTCTGTTTGGCCAATACTTTGGTACCAATCAGGTTTGTCGCCAGAAAAAGTAGCGAATGCTTTGTTTATTTGGCTAGGTAGAGATCAGCTCCAAGCAACCATTTCCTTTGATTCACTTGAATTTTTAACGATTAATTTTTGGGCATATACATGGCCAGTTTGGCCACTTAGCTTTTGGAGTATCTATTTGTGGAGTACCAAAGGTAAATCTGGTATAAATGCAGCCCATCTAGTCATTCCTGGTCTCTTGTTTTTGGCTGAAATGATCTTGTTTTTACTATACAAAGATCTGAGTGAGCGAGATTTAATGTTGCTCTTACCCCCGATGGCAATTCTTGCAAGTTTTGGATTGCCATTTCTACGTAGAGGACTGATTAGTTTTATTGACTGGTTATCTTTATTGACTTTCACGATAGCAGGCGGTTTTATTTGGGTAATCTGGTTTGCCAAAATGACGGGATTTCCAAAAGCTACTGCAGATAATGTCGCTAGGTACTTGCCAGGTTTCGTAGCCCAATTTAGTTTTTTAGATTTATTTTTTGCGTTAATTATCACCGCTATTTGGTTCGCAATTGTCCGTTGGCGAACGTCAAGAGCACCCAAAGTTATTTGGAGATGCTTAATTATTTCCACTAGCGGCACCATTTTATTATGGGTCTTACTAATGAGTTTATGGCTACCGACCATCAATTATGCAAAAACTTATCAACCGGTTGCTATGCGGTTCTTAAAGGCATTACCAAAAGATGCTAAGTGTATTGATAGTACATTTTTAGGTGACGCCCAATTGGCTTCATTTCATTTCTTTACGTCCCTTAATTTAAAAGATGATGAAAACTGTGATTACAAATTAACACACTCCTCAGAAGAGGCAAGAGCTTCAGAAATTCTGAATCGTCACCAACTTGAGCTAGTCTGGGAAGATCGTCGTGATAGCGATCGAGATGAAAGACTAAGGCTCTATCGTGTCACTCCTAAACAATAAATTACTTTATGTTGAAATCTAAACTTCCATTATTTTCTCGCTTGCGTCGTGACGTTCCGCCGATTCTGAAACTAGCAATTCCAATTCTATTGGGACAACTTGCAATTATTACTTTTGGCGTCATGGACACAGCGATGACAGCTAGGTACTCAACGGATGACTTAGCAGCCTTAGGCATGGCAGCCTCTATATTTATAAGTATTTATGTTGGTTTGACAGGGATTTTATCTGCCCTCAATCCAATTGGTGGGCAATTATTTGGGGCAAAAAAATATCAAGACATCGGTGAAGAGACCCGTCAAACATTATGGCTTTCTTTAATTTTAGCTGGGATCGGAATGTTGGTATTAAATCATCCCGAGATGTTTATTGAGATTGGTAATGTATCCCCTGAAATTGCAGATAAAGCGAAGTTCTATTTAATGATCTTATCTTTTTCAACCCCAGCCAACATGATTATGCGGACCTACATAGCTCTTCATAATGCAATATCACTTCCAAAAATGATTACTTGGCTTCAAGTGATTGGTTTAGGCTTAAAAATACCCCTTAATTATTTATTCATTTTTGGTGGCTTTGGCATCCCTGCTATGGGAGGCCCTGGCTGTGCCATTGCAACTTCTATAGTTCAATGGTTTTGGGTCATTACTTTAACCATCATTATTTGGAATGGTTCAGGCTACAAAAAATTCCATATTTTCACGACTTTCACCTTACCTAATCTCAAACGTATTTGGGAAATTCTTAAACTTGGTGCTCCTATTGGATTTAGTTATTTAATTGAAGTAACCTCCTTTGCTTTTATGGCTTTATTTATCGCAAGATTTGGCACTTCCGTATTGGCAGGTCATCAAATTATTGCCAATATGGGAACGGTGATTTATATGGTTCCGCTCTCTCTATCGATTGCAACAATGACCGTTATCTCCCAACACCTTGGTGCAAAAGAACATACGAGATCTGAAGAGGTAGGTTGGTCGGCAGTAATTTTTAATGTTTTTGTAAGTGTCGTAATTGGTGCATTAGTTTGGATTTTTCAAGATGCCCTACTTGGTTTATACGCACCCAGAGATGAAGCTCGAGTCATTGCCAAGCAACTAATCTTTTTCATCGCTATTTACCAAATCAGTGATGCAATGCAAGTCACGGCAGCATTTATATTGCGAGGATATAAGGTAGCATTCTGGCCAATGGTGATTTATGCTGGATCACTTTGGGGTATTGGACTTCTTGGTGGCTACTTAATGGCATTTAATAAGATTCCACATGTACCAGAGATGCTACAAGGAGCAAAAGGGTTTTGGGCAGGCAATAGCATCAGTTTGGGGATTGCTGCATTTTTCTTACTAATGCTATTTAAAATGACTGCCAGAAAAAAATTACTCCAACTCAATACATAGGTCCACTTCTGTAAGGGGAGGAACTGATAAATTAGTTAGCGGTAATTCCTCTTGCATCAACGACCTTGCTTAAACTATCAATATCTCTTTGAACTCTGGTTTTAAACTCCACGGGACTACTAGCCTGTGGTTTACCACCAAAATCAATTAATTTTTGTTTGACGTCGGGTTGATTTACTACCGCAATAATTTCTTTATTGAGACGAGCGGTGATTTCGGCTGGTAGGTTTGCAGGAGCCGCTACGCCTAACCACGATTCAAATTGCACTCCGGGTAAAGAATCTGCAACAGTAGAAGCACCTGGAATAGGACTCATTCCTTTGGGCGAAGTCACTGCAAGCAACCTCACACGCTTATCTTTTAGTAAATTAGCCGTCAATGTCATTGTATCTATCATCAGATCTACTCGGCCAGCGAGAAGTTCTTGAAAGGGCTGTGTGCCTCCTTTAAAAGGAACGTGTACCACGTCCACTTTGGCTTCCGAAAAAGTCCACTCAGCCATAATATGCATTGCGGTACCAACTCCTACGGATGAGTAGGTATATTTTCCGGGTTCTTTTTTTGCTGCTAAAAGAAATTCATCAAAGGTCTTAAAAGGCGAGTCCGGTGCCACAGTAAAAGCCAGCGGATAAGTGGTCACAGTACTGATCCAAGTAAAGTCATTCACTGCATCATAGGTAGAATTTTTACGTCTTAATGCGGCAATACTGGCATGACCGCTAGGTACAAAAAACAAAGTGTAACCATCCGGCGTTGATTTTGCAGCTAAATCTGCAGCGATAATTCCTCCTGCGCCAGCATGATTTTCAACAATTACATTGTGGCCCAATCGATCGCCTAAGTTCTTCGCAATGAGTCTCGCAACAATATCAGAGCCCCCACCTGGAGGATAACCCAGTAACATCTTGATTGATTTATTGGGCCATGTGGATTGGGCATATACACCACCCGCAAATGTAAGACTAATGATGAGGCCTGCGACACTGCAGAAAATCCAAAAAAATCTTCGTCCCAATTGGTTCAAAAGTATATTCATTATTTATATTCCCATTAATTTATTCATTTTTATCAACCACTCTTCCCTCGAACAAAATCCCGGACGGGACTGTGCGCTAGTTAAAGCGATTGCCATTAATTCTTCATCAGGCAGATTTAAATCAATCACATCTCTATGGGGTTGTTCACAATACCAAGGTGTATCGATAAAAATCTCAACACGGTTATTTTCTGGATCTCGCAAATAAATCGATAAGGCGTTACCGTGACAAATACTTACACAGTCTTTCGTATTTGGATTATCTATTGCTCTTTGTTTAAAAAGGCGCAAATACTCCAAACTCGGTACCCGAAAAGAGATTTGGTTAACCACACAAAAATCAATTGTTGCAGGACGGCCAGTTGCCATCACAATCTGATGATGCTCTTGGGGATTTCTACTTAAAAAAACTAACCCAACATCGGCTAACTGCCCATGATCCGTTACCCTAAAATCCAATACTTCTTGATAATAATTAGACATTAAAACAATATCTGTGACAAAAATACCCATATGACTTAACTGAATTGCTTCAGGGGGTAAATGATGAAAAGTTTTTGACATACGTTTATTCAGCCTTGATATTGTTATATTGAGTGTGTAGACCGATTAAAGAACTTACAAAAAACACTTTACTGAAGATTAATTGAAAGCGCTTTAAATTCGTGAAAAGAATGATAAATCCCCTAATTTTTAATTATTTATAATTTACTCCCTAACAATTAATCATTCTTTAGGAAATATTTTCAATTCAAAATATCTTATCATGTCGTATGATATTGCTAAATTGATTAATTACTAACTATTGAGAGACACCTCACCATGCAATCCCCAAACCCATTAGGCAAAGCTGATCAAACCTTATCCAGAAATATGACCCTTCTTGCACACCACGAATTAGGTGGTTTTGGCGGTCTTGGTGAAGGCATTAGTTTACAAATTACTGCTGATGGCAGACGCATCTTATGGGTTGCCCATGAGTCTGCACCTAAAAACTTCAGTGGAATCGATGTCACTGATCCTAAGAATCCTAATTTAATCGTACAAACAGACTTACCTCACATGCAAGTTCGTTCAAATTCTTTGGATGTGTTTGGTAATATTCTTGCTGTTGCCTACCAAACTCAAGTAGTTGGATTAAAACCAGCTGGCGTAGATTTATTTGACATAAGTATTCCTGAGCAACCTAAACTTTTATCTCACTTTGATTGCTCTGGCCCACACTCTCGTGGAGTCCATGCATTGTGGTTTGTGGATGGCAAGTATATTCATATGTCATCAGGATCGGAAGATTTTGAACCAACCCACCCATTAGATGACCAGTTTTATCGCATCCTTGATGTATCTGACCCTACCCAACCATTTGAAGCAGGTCGTTGGTGGTACCCAGGAACGCGTAAAGGCGATATTAGTCCACCCCCACCAAGAATGCCAAACTTAGATACTGGCTATCGCGTTCACAATACCAATGTATTTCCGAGAGAGCCTAACCGAGCTTATGTTGGCTATATCGATGGCGGTGCTTTTGTATTAGATATAGAAGATATGAAAAATATCAAAGTAATTTCTCACTGGAATCACTCTCCTCCTTTGAACGGCTTTATTCACACAGTATTGCCATTATTTGATCGTGGTCTATGGATTGTTAGCGATGAATGTGTGATGGATGATGGTGCGGATTGGCCTAAATTGGTTTGGGTGGTAGACGCTAGAAATGAAGAAAATCCTGTTTCTATTGGAACCTTTCCAATGCCAAATCCAGAGGTCTTTACGAAACGAGGCGGTCGATTTGGTGCTCATAATCTTCACGAGAACTTACCTATTCCGGGATCCTTTTATTCAGATACCATCATCATTGGTACCTTCTTTAACGGTGGAGTCAGAGTTTTTGATACAACGAATCCTTACCGTGTTGAGGAGATCGCTTACTACGTTCCAGGTGCCCCAAAGTTATCACCCGCTGGTGCCATTCAAATTAATGATGTTTTCGTTGACGAGAATGCTATTGTTTACGCTATTGATCGTTTCGGCGGAGGGGTTTACATCTTAGAAATGAATATTTGATTGTGAACTTTAAAAGGGATGTAATTTCTGGGAAAATTCCTGTAACTATCATTACAGGATTTTTAGGTAGTGGTAAGACCACTCTAATTCGTCAGTTACTGGTTCATCCCTCGATGAATAAAGTTGCAGTAGTTATTAATGAAATTGGCGAGATTGGCATAGACCAAGATTTAGTAACTCTCAGTTCGGAAAATATTTCTTTATTAGCTAATGGTTGTATTTGCTGTTCGGTGAGAACAGATATGCAAGAAACTCTGAGAGACTTATTTACTCGAAGAACGATTGGAGATATCTTTGATTTTGACAGAATCATCATCGAAACAACGGGACTTGCAGATCCTGCCCCCATATTACAAACCTTAGTTAGTGATACCTTATTAGAAGCACAGTTTCGATTTGATGGCTTGGTCACTCTAGTCGATGCAGTTAACCTACCTGACCAACTTGAGAACTTAAAAGAACCTGAAAAACAACTAGCCATTGCTGATCGAATTTTTGTTACGAAAACAGATTTAATCGATACGAACCAAATGGACCAATTAGTTCAATTAATTCGTAATGTTAATCCTTCAAGCCCTATTCAAAAGATTTTGCATGGGAATATTGATCCAAATGAATTAATGGGAATTGGCTTGACCTCCTCAAAGGCTAGTCAAAAAACACTCAATTTTTTAGGTGAAAATACAAGCCAGACTGGCGAAAAATACATGGGTGACTTTGCAAGGCGCCATACCAGTAATATTCAGACCGAAACTCTCAGATTTAAAACCCCCTTTACTTGGCAAGCTTTTTCATCAGCCTTGGATCTGTTAACCACACTTCGGGGTGTTGACCTTTTAAGAGTAAAAGGTATCATTAATGTTGAAAACCAACCGATTGTCGTTCAGGGGGTCCAACACATTTTCCATCCACCAGTTACTCTTGATAGATGGCCTAGTGAGGACCAAGATTCTCGAATTGTATTTATTACTAGAAACATTCCAAAAGAAGTATTAAAAAGCCTGTTCGATGTGGTAACTCAAGTTGTCAAGCCTGCAGAATTAAATTAGTTCTTTAATTAACCCAAGATTAAAAGGATTTAACCATGTTAAAAAATACTACTCAAGATATTGAAGCACTTCAAGGGAAAAAATTCGATCAAAATTTAACCCGAAGAGACTTTATCAAAACCACCTCTTTGGGCACGCTAGGAGTTGGGTTTGCAACCTGCTCTGATGCAATTAAGGCACAAGCTATTAAGACTGATTTTGAAGGGATTATCACTAAAGAGGATACAGTTAGTTACAAGGACTCAAAACTACCTGTTTACGTAGCGTATCCCAAAGATGCAAAAGGCCCATTACCAGTGATGATTGTTATCAGTGAGATTTTTGGAGTCCATGAGTACATCGCTGATGTAACGAGACGTTTTGCTAAACTTGGATTTTTTGCTGTAGCTCCAGAATTTTTCTATCGTGCTGGCGATCCTTCAAGTATGCCTACTATGGCCGAACTGTACAGTAAGATCATCACAAAAACGCCAGATGTACAAGTATTACAAGATATTCAAGCAGTAATAGACTGGTCAAAAGGACAAGGCGTCAATCCTAATAAAATTGCTTTGAATGGATTTTGCTGGGGCGGTAGGATTGTTTGGTTAGCTTGTGAACGTCTAGAAAAAATCACAACTGGTATTGCTTGGTACGGCAGACTTAGTGGTGATAAATCATTAAACAATCCAACTCATCCACTGGACGGTGTAAATCAATTAAGTGCTCCAGTTTTAGGCTTGTACGGTGGTAAAGATACTGGAATCCCGACCCAACAAGTTGAAAAGATGAGTTCTCTATTAAAAGAACAAGCCAACAATATCTCAGCAAAAAATTCAAAACTAATTATTTATCCTGATTCTGGTCATGCTTTCCACGCAGACTATCGTCCTAGCTACAACCCCAGTGACGCAAAGGCTGGTTGGGAGGAAGCGACTAAGTGGTTAAAACAACGGGGATTTTAATTATTTTTTTCTAAATACTTGAGGGCAGTGTAAGCGCCAATAATGAACCCAGCGATGGCAATTATTGAACTGATGGATAAAGTAGAAATACCACTCAGTCCCTGCCCGAAAGTACATCCCAAAGCTGTAACTCCCCCTACGCCCATGAGTGCAGCACCAATTAAATGGCGACCCAGATCAGACAAGCTAGTAAAGCCTTGCCAACGCCAATCCTGATGAAACTTGACTGCTAAAAAGGATCCAAACATCATGCCAAAAATGCTAACGATACCTAATGTAAGCTTTTTGGATGCATCGCTATAAAGAGTCAAATAGTCTAGTAGATAGGCAATTGGCGCAACAAAAGAGACCATTTCAAGCCGATTCGTATTGGTCGCCAAATACGCCTTTTCGAGAGTGTTTGGATCTTCTTCTAAAAAAGCAAAATTACCAACTAATAACCAAAAAGAAATAATACAAAAACCGACAAAAAGGCCTATTAAGCAGTTTTCTAAAGTCCAAAATTTCTTATCTGAAAAGACCCAAGCAATGACTCCCAAACTTAGAAGAATCGTTAATAGAAAAATAGCTAAGGGACCTAAATGCAATGCATGGTCAAGAAGACTCAAAACATCTTGATTACTAGGTAATGTGAAAAATATTTGATCAACTGTATTGACCCGAATCACTGCGAAAACGCCACGAAGCGTCATTTGAGCGAATATTCCAGCAACAATCACTACGACTAAAGCACGAATACTACCACTACCAACACGCATCAAATTACGTCCTGCGCAACCAGAAGCAAAAACCATACCTATACCAAACATCAAACTACCAACTAGTACCGATAACCACAGAACTTTAGGAGCAACATAAATTGAATCTTCAAGCACAACCAATTGGAAATACCTCAAAGCTCCGACACCAATTATTGACACAGCAATGGCTAATATCCATTGGCGCGCCCTAGTTAAACTTCCCATTAGAAAATAATCACTAATTGCACCCATGGTGCAAAAGTTAGTTCTTTGCATAATGTAACCTAGTATCAAAGTGATACTAAATGAACCACATAAGACGAGGTAATAGATTGTTTCAGGTGAGCTTAAATTGAACATTGACTTGCTATCAACTTTTCATAAAATGTAATTTTAGTCTTATTTAGGGATACTGATTAATCGATACTGATTTTTTTCTCTTTAATCACCTTAGACCACTGTAATATTTGCGACTTTTCAAACTCGATGGCTTGTTGGGTGTTTCCAGTAAATATCTCACCGCCTAAACTCACAATTTTTGCTTTTACCTCTGGAGTTTGTAAAACTTTTGCAATTGCCTCAGTGATTTTTTGATAAATCTCGTCTGGAATACCACTTGGGGCAAAAACAGCATTCCATTCATAAACTTCATATTCCGGAATGCCGGCTTCTAACATGGTAGGAATAGATGGCATAGAGGTCGCTCTTTTTTTACTGGTAACGGCCAGGGCAATGAGCTTACCCGAGTCTACATATTGTTTGGTGGAAGCAACACTACCGAAGAAAACGGGAACTTGTCCGCCCAGCACATCATTTAAAGCGAGTCCTGCGCCTTTATAAGGTATGTGTTGCATTTCAATACCTGAGCGCAGTTCAAATAACACCCCGGATAAATGTTGGGCAGAGCCGTTTCCAGAAGAGGCGTAAGAAATACTATCGGGATTTTTTTTAGCAAGGTTGACCACATCTTTTGCAGAACGAGCCGGAAAGCTCGGATTGACGAGTAAAACATTGGGATACTGTGCAATCACTCCGAGAATCTTAAAGTCTTTCAAAGTGTCATAGGGAAGTTTATTAAAAAGACTCGGATTTACAGCAAAAGATGAAGCATCTAACATGAGGGTATAGCCATCAGGGTTGGATTTTGCAACATAATTTGCCGCAATCTGGCCGCTTGCTCCCGGTTTGTTTTCTACAATGATCGAAGTGCCAAGTATTTTACCTAGTGGCTCTGCAATGGTTCGAGCCATAATATCTGCTGTTCCCGCTGGGGGATAAGTAACGATGAGAGTGATAGGACGACTCGGCCATGGTTTTGTTTGGGCAAAGGTATGACCTGAAAAGAGTGCCGTAAACACAGTCAAAGCAAGCAATAAATGACTCTTATGCAGCAAATTTAAGGCTTCGTATTTAGAAATCAATTTTTGTTTCTCCTAATTTAAGGCAGTGGCGTTTTATTATTAGACACATTAGCATACAAGACTTTATCGACACATTACACATAAGAACCTACAATAGACTCTTTTGTTCATTCAGCCAACTCAATGAAACTCAACAATTTATTCAAAAATCCAGTGATTCGTGAGTCATTCAATGATATGTTGGGTCCATCGATTGGAATTTTTACTTGGTCGATTGTTTTAAATCTCGCTATTATCAAAACCGGGCTTGCAGTATTGGACACTATTGTTATGTCTTTAACTGTTTATGCAGGCTCAGCCCAACTGGCATCTATACCGCTGATGAATGGCAATTTTCCAATTTGGATTATTTTTTTTACAACAGTAGTGATTAACTCGCGTTTTATTGTCTACAGTGCTGCCATTGCACCCCACTTTAAAGACTTATCTTTTTTTCACCGAGCGATTTTAGGTTATTTAAATGGTGATATTTCCTTTGCCATCTTTACTAGAAAATATCCAACTGCAACAACAACAGCCCCCAAGAAAGAGGTTTATCAGTATTTTTTAGGGACGGCCGCAATGAACTGGGTTGTATGGCAATTCGGGCTAGTAGTGGCTTTACTCTTCGGGATTTATATTCCCGATGAATGGAATTTTGCATTTGCAGGAACATTGGTTTTGATTTGTTTAATCGCCCCTAATTTAAAGACCTCTAAAGAAATTACCATTGGTATAGTCAGCATTCTAGTTACAGTATGTACAATTAATCTGCCCTACCGCTTAGGGATTTTATGTACTGTTTTGGCCGCAATGTGTACTGCTTTTTTAATTGAACAACTTCAGAGGAAAAATGTCTGACATTTATTTCTGGTCCTGCATCGCTACCTTAAGTTTTGTAACATTCTTTACACGTAGTTTTTTTCTCACTTTTGGTGCAAAACTAAAACTTTCTCCGTCTATCCGAAATTTAATCCAATATGCTCCTACAGGTGCCTTAATTGCAATTGTGATTCCTGAACTGATTTTTGAAAAAGATGCCCTCACTACAACTTACCAATTTGCGATGCATCCAGCGCAAATTTACTCGAGTATTTCGACACTTGTGGTCTTCTATATTTCTAAAAGCATGGTGCTTAGCCTTAGTGTTGGGATGCTGGTTTTGACTTTAATGTCAAAATATATGTAATAAAGATAGATGGCTTTAATTGTTGTAATGAATCAAAATTCTCAAGGAGATGCCTGTAAAATTTAGAAGCAATTCAGAATACGATAAATTTAAGTTCTAGGCTTTGATTAAATAGACTTTTTTTATTATTTTGTCATTTATAATTATTCATAATTTTTAAAAATGTTAATTTTTTTTAAATTAATAATTGATGTTTAAAATAAACGCTGACTACCTCAAAATATTGCAATTAAAAGCTCAAGGAATATAAATAAATAATGTTAACAAGTTTGAAAACATTGAATCCACCTGTGCGTTTAAAGCATCTTTTATTTTTGTTGTTGATCGTTTCAAGTCATCCATCAAAAGCGCAAGATGTCGAAGCTGAAAAATCACTGACTAATCAAGGGTATTACTTCCTATCGATCAGAGATAACTACCATGCCGCTCAGGTTTGGAATAAGTTGTTACTCTTAAATTCAAAAGACGAAAACGCCCTATATGGATTAGGCGTAGTTGCTGTTAACCAAAATAAAATTAGTCTAGCCAATCAGTACCTAACTCAAATTAAAGGCATTAATCCTAAAAGTTTATTAGCAACCCAGTTGCAGCAGGAAATTCAACTCAGTTCACCTGGCTCACAAAAATTAATTACTAACGCTCGTTTAGCAAATGAAGCTGAGAATCCTGAAAAAGCAGTTCAATTGTTTAAGCAAGCCCTTGGAGACATGGAGCCACAAGGTCAAATAGCACTTGAGTACTATAACCTTTTGGCTAAAACACAAAACGGAAAAAATGGTGCTATTGAGGGTTTAAGTCGCCTTAGTCAAGAGTCCCCTACAGACATGCGTATTCAATTGCAGTACGCTAAGCAACTGATTACTAAAGAAAGTACTAGGGCCAATGGGCTCGAACTGCTCTCTAAAATTGGTAAAGAGAAACTTTATGCACCTGAAGTAAACGAGTTAACTAGAAATGCTTTAGTTTGGGCAACCGTTGCACCATCTAATTTATTCCCCTATTACCAACAGTTTCTAAAAGCAAATCCCGACGACGCTGAGGTGAAGGCAGCTTATACAGCAGGCTTAAATAATCAAAGAAGATCTTTTGGTACAACGGATATTCGTCAGACACCCGAGTTTTTAGAAGCAAATAAAAACCTGCAAGCAGCTAAAGCGGTCAAAGATCCAATTGCGATTGATCAGGCATTAAGAGGCATGTTGCAATTTCTACCAAATGACCCATGGCTCAGACTCGACTTAGCAAATAACTATCTAGTGCTAAAAAAGAATGCTGAGTCTTCTGCAATTATGGATGAGCTCATTGCAGCACAACCCAAAAATCCGGAAGCAATTTTTGCTTACTCAATTTATCAATCTTCTGTTGGCAATTGGCGGAAATCTCTAGCCAGTATTGAGGAGATTGCCCCTAAATCCAGAACGCCAGAAATGGCTGTATTTCAAAAATCTGCGTGGATTCATGCTCATGCTGAGTACTCTAAAGAATTATTTGACTCGAACAAGACTGCTCAAGCTAATAGTTTATTGTTAAAAGTAGAACAACAACTCGATAAAGATGAACCTGGTACTGTTACTTTAGTTAACGCCTACAATGAAATTGGTGAAACTAAGCGAGCATTGAATCTCATTCGTAAAAGAATTGCAGAAAATAAATCCCCATCAAATGATTTACTGATTTCTTACTCTAATATCTTATTGGCAACCAATCAAAGTATTGAATGTTTTGGTGTTTTACAACAACTAAAAACACGTTCATTAACCCAAAATCAAAAAATCGCTTTTGACGAAACCAGCTTTAACTATTCGATTAAGCAAGCTGAGTTGATGAGCAAAATACCAAGTAAGAGTAAAAATGCGGTCAATTTATTAGAACAACTAAAAGTGAATAATGCAGATAGCGTGTTTTTACAAGAAACACTTGCTAGAGCCTATTCCAACGTCGAAAATTATCCAAAATCTCAAGCCATTTTCCAACTATTAGTAGAGAATGATCCGCAAAGAAGTTCTTTATATCCTGAGCTTGCCTCAGTTGCAATTCAGAATAAAAATCTCACCCTAGCCAATCAATCGATTGAAACCTATCTAAAGTTAGAAAAAGATAATCCAGAGGCTTTTTATAATGTCTCCAAACTATACAGAATGATGGGTAAGGGATATCGCGCTCAATACTATGCTGAAAAGTCAGTAGAGCTTTCTCAGAATCTACCTGACCCGACAAAGCCAGTAAGTGGTTTTATTGGTGGAGCTGCGCCAATGACACTCGGTACAATGCCTGAGAAATATTTAAAAGATTTTGCAACCGCAAAACCAGCTCTAGCCAAAACCAAACCTAAGACTACAGCAGCTCCAATAGTAGAAGAAGCGGTTTTAGTTGGTAATACTAGCTACGATTTTCAGCTTCCGGCCCCGACCAAGCTACCTGCTGCAGTCGACTCATCTAGTCAAACGCTTGCCTACAGTAAACGTATTTCACAAAATGAACTAAATGATATAAAGCAAGAGAGATCTACCGAAGTTCTGGTTGGTACCGTTTTCAGAGGTAGAAATGGTGATCCAGGTAAATCAGCTATGAAAGATGCTCAATTACCCATCGAGATTCGATTCCCCATTGATGATGCGAAATTTAACGTAAAGATTTCGCCAGTTAACCTAAATGTCGGTACATTACAAAACTCTGTATATAGTCTCTCCACTTTTGGTGCTGGTCCTGATGCTGCTTTGGCTCAAATCAATGGTCAAGTTGCACCTAATGGTGACCAAATAGCAAGAGGTGTAGGACTTTCTGCTGGTGCGTCTCAAAATGGATTTAGTGTGGACGCAGGTGTAACTCCCCTTGGATTTTTATTTTCTAAGTTCACCGGTGGTATTAAATATGAAGGTAACTTAGATAATCAAAACTCAAATTTCGTTGCTTTAAATGCCTCTATTCGTCCAGTAACAGACAGTATTCTAGCCTTTGGCGGCATGACTGATTCTCGAACAGGGGAAACATGGGGAGGAGTGACCTCTACCGGTGGAAGAGCGGGCTTCACCCATCTATTTGGCAATGATAAGCAATATGGATATTTTATCAATGGAGCATACCATCAACTAACGGGAACAAATGTCGACTCTAACACCCGAAAAGAATTAACAACTGGAGTGTTTAAAACCATTTCACAAACAGCCAATTCCTCATTTAAACTAGGTTTGAGTGCAAGTGGTATAGGGTTTGACAAAGATTTAAGTTATTACACTATTGGCCATGGGGGTTACTTTAGCCCACAAAGCTTTATTACATTATCGGTACCCTTCACTTTTGAGAAGCAAGGGTATGATTTTAGATACTCATTACAAGGTGCAGTAGGTTGGCATCAGTTTAGTCAAGACGGTAATGTGTTCTTTCCAACTGACGCAGCAAGGCAAAGTCAAGCGGTCGCCACAATGGCAAACAATCCCGTTATATTTGGCAATAACACTGCAGTTTATCCGGGCTCTACCCAGTCGGGCGTCTCTTACAATTTATATGCAGCATCTGAATATCAAGTAGCCCCACAGTTTTTTCTGGGTGGAGTTTTACTGTTAGATAACTCTGGCAATTACCGCCAGTGGAGTGCGGGAATGTCTCTGAAATATACCTTTGAGAATATGACTAGAGCACTTACGCTTCCAGTAAATCCTTTGCTTTCGCCATACTCTCCACTAGCCCAATAATTAGCAATAAATACATTGAACTTCACGTTAACTAAGCAATTTGTAAAACAAGTTCTTTTAAGATAAAAATCTAAGAATTTTTAAATATAGGTAATTTATTAAAAATGTTAAAGCACTCATTAAGCTCAAAAATTAGAAGAATTGAATTGTTTCTAATAGAAAGAATTAATTGGAAAAATAACTTTGTTATTCTTCTGATGATGGCATGCGTATTGCCCTTTTTGTTTTTAACAATTTCTATCCCATTAGATGAAGGTGATCAAATCGTATTTGGGGTAGCCATTTGTTTAGTAAGTCTTCTGATTAGTCGCTTTTTTACTAATCGCTTAATTATCATAATCCTCATTTTGTCCTCAGTAACTATGACCGCTCGCTACTTTTATTGGCGAGTGACCTCCACTCTTGGCTTTAACCATCCGATTGAGTATGTTCTAGGATTTCTCTTGTTATCAGCTGAGGTTTATGGCGTTACCATCATGTGCTTAGGGTATTTCCAAAGTATTTGGCCAATCAAAAGAACTCTTGTTAAGCTGCCTGATAATATTCAGTTATGGCCTAGCGTTGACGTTTTTATCCCTACCTATAACGAGCCCTTAAGCGTTGTTAGTGCCACAATCCTTGCCGCACAATCTATTGACTGGCCTTTAGACAAACTAAATATTTATTTATTGGACGACGGTAATAGAGACTCATTTAAAAACTTCGCAAAAGAAGCTGGGGTTAATTATTTAACTCGATCCGAAAATACCCACGCAAAAGCAGGCAACTTAAATGCCGCACTTGCCAGATCTAAGGGCGAATACGTCGCCATTTTTGATTGTGATCATATTCCTACCAGGTCATTTCTGCAGTTAACAATGGGATGGTTTTTAAAAGATCCAAAATTGGCAGTTATGCAAACTCCGCATTATTTTTTCTCACCTGACCCAATTGAAAGAAACTTAAAGGTTCATGGACATATCCCTAATGAAGGAGAGTTATTCTATGGGGTTGTACAAGAGGGCAATGATTATTGGAATGCCTCGTTCTTTTGTGGATCTTGTGCAGTTTTAAAGCGCTCAGCCCTCAACGAAATTGGTGGTATTGCTGTTGAAACAGTGACTGAAGACGCTCATACAGCCTTAAAATTGAGTAGAAAAGGCTATAACCTCGGTTACATATCTGTGCCCCAAGCAGCTGGACTTGCCACTGAGAGTCTCAACGCCCATGTGAATCAAAGAATTCGTTGGGCTAGAGGTATGGCTCAAATATTTAGAATTGATAACCCTTTTTTCGGTAAAGGCTTAAAACTAAGTCAACGCTTGTGCTATGCAACGGCAATGTTAGGATTTTTTTACAGCGTACCAAGGTTACTGTTCTTAATTGCGCCAATGGCATATTTAATTTTTGGTTGGGAGATTTATCAAACATCTGCTATTTCAGTTTTTATTTATGCTCTCCCCCACCTATTTATGGCTCAAGTAGCTGGTCATAAAATTCAAAATCAGTTTAGGCATTCATTCTGGGGTGAAATATACGACACATTACTAGCCCCCTACCTCCTTTTGCCAGTGCTTGTAGCCATGGTTAATCCCAAAGCGGGTAAATTTGGAGTTACTAGAAAAGGTATCACCAAGTTTGAAAAAAATCATTTCGATTTTCATATTGCAGCACCAACCTTGGGCTTGCTAGCTTTCAACTTGATGGGTTTAGGCTTTGGTTTATTTCATAATATTTATTTAGAAAACGGTAATTTACAAACTACTTTTTTAAATTTATTTTGGGTAATTTTCAATATCATTATTCTTTTAACTTGCTTATATATTGCTTATGAGTCAAAAGAATTGAGATCTGCGCCTAGAGTAGAGATGGAACTTCCTGCGGCTATTTACCTGCCAAATGGTAAAACTTTATATGCCTCTACTTTAGATTTTTCAACGAAGGGATTTTCTCTCCAACTACCTCCAGGCTACGAGCTTAAAGCTGGCAAAACCATAGATATCGGAATATTCAGAGGGCTTGAAGAAGTTCGTTTACCGTTTGAAATCAAAACTGGAGGAAATATTCTAGGCCTTCATATGGGAGATTTCACGGTTCAGCAACAAAGACAATTAGTTGAAGTAACATTTAGCCGTGCAGATAATTGGGCTCAAGAATGGGGTGTAAATCGTAAAGCAAATCCCCTATCTTCCTTTAAAGAATTGATGGGTCACGCTCTACTTAACCATAGAAGACTCAACTCATCTAAAAAATTAAAAAAAATATAACTTATGATGCCTTTTAAATTTTATCGAATCGTCTCCTTTATTCAGTTAGTTGCATTTTGTCAATTAAGCCTTTTTCCCTTAATAAGTATTGCGAAAAATGAACCGCTAAATGCGAGCCCTGATCAATTTATAACGGTTAAATCACCCTCACTCAAAGATTACAATATTCCGTTAAGACTACTTGGAGCCCCTACTCCAATTAGCTTAAAGGGTAGTAACGATCAATTTGAAATTGGCTTTAATTTTCATATCGACGAGCTAGTAACCAAAGCCGAACTTCAACTTGCTTACTCCTACTCAAAAGCTCTTTTGAATGAACTGTCTCAAATTGATATTTTAGTAAACGGTCAGCTTGTGGACTCTTTATCAGTTGATAGTTCTCAGGGTGATAAAGTTCTAAAGAAAACGATCGTAATCCCTGCCCAATTAATAGCAGATAAAAATACCATTAAATTTCAATTTAATGGTCACTATGCTGCTGAATGTGAAGACCCAAAGGACTCAAGACTTTGGGCAATTATTGATAACGCCAGTTCGTTAAAACTGTCGGTTAATCGTTTCCGTTTAAAAAATAATTTAAACCACTTTCCAGCACCTTATATTGATGATCAGAGTATGAGAAAAGGCAAACTGCCTTTTTCATTTGTTGGCAATGTCGACCGAAATACTTTAGAAGCAGCCGGCTTACTTGCATCTTATTTAGGTACTTCTGAATTTGGCAGCCATCAATCTGAAGCCTTGTTTAACGAGTTGCCTAAAAGTGGACACGGCATCATATTTGTTTCTGATCTAAAAGAACTATCAAGTCTAGGTATTAACTTCCCTGAGGATGTTGGTATTTTGGAGATTGAAAACCCGAAAGATCCTTATGGCAAACTAATGATTTTTAATTCGAAAAATGGGACTTCTGCCAAAATCAATGTTGCCAATCTCATTCAAAATATTGGTAAATTAGATACCGATAGAATTAACTTTACACAAGCTCCGAAATTATCAAAGAGTGAGCCTTATGATACTCGGGCTTGGATATCGGCTAAAAAACCTTTAAAGTTTAGCGAGATTATTCCTAGTGGTGATGACTTGGGTTCATCTGGATATGGTGACAGTCGTATTCCATTGAGCTTTGAGCTTCCACCTGACTTATTTGGTCTCACT
>CAISYI010000082.1 GCA_903889595.1 uncultured beta proteobacterium | reverse complement strand
TCATTAACTATAAAACTTTTTTTGTAAATAGTTACTAGGGCAATCACTTAGTTGCGCTTAATTTACTGATTGGGAGTTTTGACTTTTCATTAATAACCACATGGCAATCACTACGAGGAATAATCCTGCCATTTGAAAAAAGGTAATTTCTTCACCAAGAAAATACCATCCCATAAATATCGTTGATAAGGGCCCTAAGATACCTGCTTGAGAGGTGAGAGCAGAACCAATTCTTTGAACCGACAACATAATAAACATCATTGGAATAACCGTACAAAGACCGGCATTGATTAAACTTAGTAAATAAACATTTAAATGCTGATCAAGCAATTCTTGTGGATGATGAAACATCATTTGTATCACACTATAAAGTGCTGAAAAACTACTTGCAAAAGTCACGAGTCGAATACTGCCAACTTTTTTAACAATTTCGCCTGCAAAGATTAAATAAGCAGAATACAGACAAGCGCTTAAAAAAACCAAACTCATGCCAATCCAAGCGGCTTGACCATTAGTCATTGCATCTTGCAAAAAAGCCATGGTGACACCGATGTAGCCAACTACCATTGATATCCACTGAAACTTGGTGATGGTCTTTTTTAAAAAGAAATAGGAAAAGATGACAACGATTGCGGGAGTGAGATACAAGATGATGCGCTCTAATCCGACGGAAATATAGTGTAAGCCTAAAAAATCAACGTAACTCGAAAGGAAGTATCCACAAAAACCTAAGCCCGCAACTTGAAGAATTTCCCTAAAATTCAACTTCTCTTGTCCGATTCTTTCCCTTGAAAAGAAATACACAAGCCAAAAGATGGGAAATGCCATTGCCATACGCAAGGCCAAAAACACCTCTGAGGTAGTGCCGTATCGATAGGCTAGCTTAATTAAAATCGCTTTTCCTGAAAAGAAAACAGCGCCTAAACTCGCCATGGCGATAGAAATGTAAAACTGTTTTTTACTTATTGACACAACTTGGGCTTTCTGATGAATAGTGGAATTTCTAAACCATCATACTACTCAGTATCATAAGAGAGCTTTAATCTAGATGATGGCATGGCCATAATTACACCGAAGCGTGATAAACGTGGTCATGCTTTTCTAACATTTTTGATGTTGGCTCTCAAACGTAGAACCCTATTTAGTCTTTAAGCAAAGGTATTAAAAAATTGCAAAAAGTCATCATTTCAGAAATATATATTGAATGATTACTAGATCAAATTTAACTAAGTATCTTCTTTCCTAATTAATCAAGCCCATACAACCCAAAAATAAAAATCAACCTTATTCACAATGGTTATTTTTAGTTTGAATTGAAGTAACTTTTAATTTAGACAGGGGCATTGTTAAGTTTGCAGAACCTAGGGATTTAACGGAATCTTGATGTAAGTAAAACTGTTTCCAACTGTTCTTTGAATCTTTATTTGAAATCTTGATACAGCGATCTTGCGCCAATTCGCTTTTGACTTCAAGAAATGGTAATCCAAATACTTCACATTTTCGTATGCGGACATCTTTAGAATTGGTGTTAATTTTTTGCCATTTAGATTTGCCATCGCACTCATTAGATTCATTGGCTTGTGCGTTCATTGAACAAAAAGTAAGGAAAATAATAAATAGGATTGGTTTCATAGGTTTTATAAATGTTAAGGATTAATGTTATATTTTTAACATTCTTTTTTAATACCTTTCTACATTTATTGGACTATTTTATTGCAAATTTTTTAACCAATTTTTTTTAACAAATTAAACTTATTTTCATAGGTATTTCAACACACTTTTAAGTTAAGCTAATTTTAAATATTCAAGAATAAAGTGCAATAAACACATTGTTAAATAATCTATTTTTACTTTTTTTAAGTATTTACTCCTAGTAGCATTTACTTACTATTTAGTCAAATTTAGAAGGCTGCCACAACTCCATCTGCGCGAGGGTCTGAAGCGCCAAGTAGAACACCGTTAGGCAAGCGAACAATTGCTCCAGCATGACCCAGCGCAGAATCAAATACGCCCATCTTTTCTACCTCATGGCCTCTTATTGTCAATTCATCAAAGACTTCTTGTGGGAATCGACTCTCGAGCTTCAAAGTATCTGAACTTTGGCCCCAGGTTCTGCCTAAAAGCCACCTAGGGGCCGTAACTGCCGTTTGCAATGGTTGGTTGAAGACTGCGTAACGTGTAAAGACTGCAGCCTGGCTCTGTGGTTGGCCATCGCCTCCCATATTTCCATAAACCATTACACGTCCATCATGAAGTCTTGCTCCAGCAGGATTCAAGGTATGGAACGGCTTTTTCTTTGGCATCAATGCATTAATATGGTTTTTATCTAAACTAAATGATGCGCCCCGATTTTGCCAATTAATACCAGTTGATTCTAAAACAATGCCACTACCGTATTCATGGTAAATACTTTGAATAAATGAAACTGCCAGACCATCTTTATCTACGGTTCCCATCCAGATCGTATCTCCAGGTCCTTTGCCTTCACCCCAGCTCATCGCATGATCGATCTTGATTGATTTAGCTAAGTCGTCCAAATAGGATGGATCAAGATACTCTTGGGCTGCCTTTTTCATGTAACTTGGATCAGTAATTGCTGAATCCCTTATTTGAAATGCTAGCTTTGTGGCTTCGACAACTAAGTGCACATGATCCGCTGAATCTGCCTGAACATTTTTTAAATTAGTTCGGTCTAATAAACCAAGAATAATTAACGAAACTAAACCTTGGCTAGGTGGTTGAACATTATATAAATTACCGAGACTATGTTTAAGATGTAGTGGATCTTTAATTTGAGCAAAATGCTGATGTAAATCTTCAAGGGTAATTGGGGAGCCAACACTCTTTAAATCTTTGGCAATTAGTTGTGCCAACTCGCCACGGTAAAAACTATCTAGCCCATCACTTACAAGTTTTTTTAAGGTATTAGCTAACGGATGATTCGTCATGATACTCATTGGTTTGGGGGCTTGTCCCTCTACCAAAAAGGTCTTTGCAAATCCAGGAATATCTTTTAGCTCGGCTAATTTATTTTTAGTCAGTTCACTTTGACCATTTGTAACTGGAAAACCTTCATCAGCATATTGAATAGCATCATTTAATAATTGATCAAGGGGTTTATTGCCTCCTAGAGAAGCTGATACTTCAAGGGCCTTTTGCCATCCTGAAATGGTTCCTGCTATGGTATTTGCTGCTATGGCACCACGAAATGGAATCTTTTGAAGACCTTTATTTAAGTATGTATCTATCGTTGCGGATGCTGCCGCAGCTCCGGATGCGTCAATGGAAATCTGCTCTCCGTTCGGTTTTAAGATTAACCAGAAACCATCGCCACCAATACTATTCATATGAGGATAAACTACTGCAATCGTAGCAGCCGCTGCCACCATCGCTTCTATCGCATTCCCTCCATCACGTAATACTTTTAAAGCCGATTGGCTAGCTAAATGATGCGGCGAGGTTGCCATACCGTTATTTGCAAATAATGTATTGATCAAAACAACTCCAATTATTTAATTTTTTTTGAATTCACAAGATATTACTTTATAGCCTCAATTTATTTCTCATTCTGACTACTCCCCATAGCTAAAGCAAAGGGGTTCAAATCTCCCTTGATTTAACTGCGAGGCTCCTACTGCTAGCGTATCTAGTCCGATACGGAGAATGTTCTTGCTGGCATTAATGTCTCTATCGTGGATAACTCCACAACATTCGCAAGCCCATTGTCTTATTCCAAGTCCTGCGATACCTTTCGGCCGCGACGGTGGCTTTTGACCACACGAAGAACAGGTTTGGGTAGTATTACTCTCAATGACCTCTAAAAAGACAACACCTGCCTCATGGCACTTATATTCCAACATTGTCTTAAATTGACTCCAGCCCGCATCATATACAGACTTTGCCATCTTGGTTTTAATGAGTTTGCTACTGGATATGTCACCCACAAA
Organism: uncultured beta proteobacterium; assembly: GCA_903889595.1. Taxonomy (GTDB): domain Bacteria; phylum Pseudomonadota; class Gammaproteobacteria; order Burkholderiales; family Burkholderiaceae; genus Polynucleobacter. Next base: position 13,124 of record CAISYI010000082.1, on the reverse strand, counting down.
GATCGCACCATACTCATTGGCTAAAAGCCGCGAGAACTGGTGTTGATCGTTGCTGCGGCGGTTCTTCATCTTGGCGCTAATCGTTTTAGCGAGTTTGGCTTTGTTAGCTCTTTGCGCCATCCCTAACTTTGACTCGAACTCTCGATAGCGACGGGATATTAATTGACCACCATCGCTAGTGACGGCAGTCGTCTTTAAACCCAAATCAATCCCAACGGCTTTAGTGCTGGTATTGATGGTGGCAATTTGCACCTCTACTGTTAAATTGATATACCAACGACCACGAGCATCTTGGCTAAAAGAGCCGCATTTAATGATTTTGCCTCTCAAGTCATAGGACTTAAAAATGCTAATAGGCTTTTTTTGGAAGAAGATTTGGCCGTTGCGATAGACAATGGCATCTTTCTTAAAAGGTATCCAACCAAGAGATCGTTTGGCGCCACCACTCTTACGCCAGGCTAAGCGCAGCTTTTTAAATTGCTTACGGCGGGTACAGTATTCGGAGCTAATAGCTTGAACCGTTGACGCAGGAATATTTAATCCTTCTTTAGTAGCGCCAGCGGTGTATTGATCCATTGTGTATGAGGACATAAAACCACCAGTGCGCTCAGTATGTTTACTTGATAACTCATTGCAATAGTTCCAAACTAGATTGACTTCTTTAGACAATCCGTTCAGAAAAGTGCAGTGCTTATCTTTGACGCGTTCACGCAAAACCCGAATGTTTGTTTGCGGCGCTTTAGACATGCTTTTGATTTTCGATATATTGCTTGATCACCGACAGCGGTGCTCCACCAACAGTAGAGACAAAATAAGAATTGGTCCACAGCGTAGGCATGCGGGTAGTGAGGTGCTTGAACTCTCCCCTCAATAAGCGAGAGCTCAGACCTTTGATTTCTTGAACTAAGCGATGGATGCCGTATTGCGGATCAACTTCAACGAGCGAATGAACAGGATCGGGCATCGTTTCTAGCTCAATGAGTTCGGCATCGCGCTTTTGACAAACATCAGCAATGATTGTTTTAAGCCTTTTTTTAACTTCACCAACCAATACATCACGCCGATACTTTGGACACCACACAACATGGTATTTACAGGAGTAGGTGATGTTGTTGGATTTGAATTGCATCTGAATACTTTACAGCTAATAGCTAAATAATTCAATAATGATGAGTTGCAACTTATATCCCCTTGGATAAATCCAGGGGCTTTACGCTGCTTTTGGTAAAAGTTTTAATGTGGCAGTAATCAACAATCATCTGCACCAATATGAAACAAATCATCCGTACTTGTGCGATGATGTAATCAGTTCACCTAAATTATCAAATCTGATTATGTGGAAAAATTTTACAAAAGAGCAGTTAGATGCTGCTTACAATAACTCTAAAGCTGTGGATAAGAGTTCTGAAATCATACAAGCCTGGCAGCAGTCTAGCTTAGAAGTTAAAAATGTTCGCTCTTTTCAAACAGACATTCCTTATTCTAAAGAGCCATTTCCAGCATTTGATTTCTACTTGGCAGATAAAGATGCGCCAACTATTGCTTTTATACATGGTGGATTTTGGCAGATGCGCTCTAAAGATGATTTTGCTTTTATTGTGCCGGCTTTGCTTGAAAAAAACATCAATGTCGCCATGCTTGGATATCGTTTAGCGCCAAGCGCTTCAATGGATCAAATTGTGATTGATATCAATAACGGCATTAATTCATTAGTTACTTTTGTACAGAAAAATCAATTCAAAAGTCAGAATTTTTGGTTAGTGGGCTGGTCAGCCGGTGCCCATCTTGCTTCGATGCAAATACACCACCCTAAGGTTAATGGAGTGACCGCTATTAGCGGTATTTACGATCTCGAGCCGATGCGCTTTTGTTATGTAAATGATCAATTGAAATTAGATGAAGCTATGTCGAATCGCAATTCACCTATTCATCTTTTACAGCATCCAACCAAAATAATTGATATTTTTGTTGGATCTAATGAGTTACCTGAGATGCAGAAGCAATCTACAAACTACTTTGATTATCGAAATAATTTGAACTTACCAGGGACATTCAAGAGCGTACCAAGTAAAAATCATTACTCGATTCTAGATGAATTAAAAAATACCGATGGGGTAATTCTTAAGCAACTAATGGAAAGAATTACTCATAGTTCAAACTCTTGATTTAATTGTCCGCCTTAAATCCTAAATTTTTATCAATAAAATCTAAAAGCTGTAAATCAGAATCATGTGCCCCGATTAAGGAAATTCCAAAGCCACAGCCATTGATTTTGAAAGCAGGAATATTCACCTGTGGTAATCCACCAAGGCCAGCAATCGATACCAATTGAAAAGTATCTTTACGGAACTGTTCTAACTCTTCAGCTGAACTTGTTAATAAAGGGGCAAGGTTACTAGCGGTTGGAACTAAAAACATTTTTCCCGGCGTCAATATTTGATTTAAGTGCGTTTGAATTGTTTTACGCTCATCCCTCGCACTGATAGCAGCTTCTTCTGAAATGTCTTTTGCAATTGAAAATCGTTGTTTAATACCTGGCCCAAAATGCTCTAAGTTTTGACTAGCCCACTCTCCATGTTCAAGCCAAATTTCTCTTGCTTGGATCACTCTAAACGTTTCAGCAAAATTACGTAATTGCATCCAATCTAAATCAAGCTCTTCAACTTTAAAATCTTTAAAAATCTCTTTTACTTTGAACAAAAAGATTTCTTGAAGCTCATTCGAGAGTACTTCTAAAGCTTGTTTTGGAATGATGATTTTATGATTGATTACATGTTGTGGTTCATCACCAAGCAATACTTTACCAACCTTCAATAATGTTTGTGTGTCACGTGCAAACCAACCTAAGGTATCAAAGCTTTTTGCAAGAGGTCTTGCAAGTTGTAAGGAAATCCTGCCGTGCGTTGGTCTGACGCCGTAAATGCCACAAAAACTTGCTGGTATTCGTACCGAACCCCCGGTGTCGGTACCAATTGCAAAATCAACCAAATTTCCCGCAACAGACACAGCAGATCCACTAGAAGAACCACCAGGAACACGATTCGGGCTAAGTGGATTTACAGGCGTGCCAAAGTGTGTATTCATGCCTAAAATACTGTAAGTCAATTCATCCGTATGCGTCTTGCCAACAAGAGTTGCGCCGGCGTCTAATAATTGAGTAACGATGGGGGCTGTTTCATTTGCAATTGGATGGGTGCTTGTCCAATCTGGACTCCCAAAGGTTGTTGGGAATCCAGCTACATCGAAGACGTCTTTTAGTCCGAAGGTTAAATCATGAAGGTTCCCAGATTGATTTCCCTCAATAAGGGGTTCACCCTGCAAAATAAATGCTGAATAAATATCTCTAGGAATTACTTTCATGACCAACCCTTTTTTCTAAAAATTAATAGCTTTTATCACTCTGCCAGAAACGGATAATCTGTATATCCTACTTCAGCACCACCGTAGAAGGTTCCACGATTATATTGATTGAGAGGAGCATTTAACTCGAATCTTTTCACTAAATCGGGATTTGCTATGTAAATTCTGCCAAATGCTACAGCATCTGCATGGCCTGTTGAAACTGCTTCTTCGGCAGATTCACGCGTAAATCCTCCGGCCATGATAACTTTTCCTTTAAATAGATTCTTAAACAAAGTTGCCGTACTTGGTGCATTTTCTAAGACCTCATCACTACCACCAGCTGAAGTAGAGCGTGGTTCGATGAGGTGGAGATAAGACAAATTGAAAGAATTCAATTGTCCGATCAGGTAAGTAAATAGACCCACTGGATCACTATCACTCATATCACTGAAAGTTCCATATGGAGAAAGTCTTACACCAACTTGCTCAGAATCCCATACCTGTGTAACTGCGTTTAATACTTCAAATAATAATTTGCAACGATTTTCAACACTTCCACCATACTCATCAGTTCGGTGATTTGTACCATCTTGTAAAAATTGGTCTAATAAATATCCATTCGCCGCGTGTACCTCAACACCATCAAAGCCCGCTTCTTTTGCTAGGGACGCAGCATGCTTATATGACTCAACCAACCCAGCAATCTCAGTGATGTCTATGGCACGTGGCGTTTCATAATCTTCTTGTGACCATTGTGCGGTATAAACTTTACCACTTGGGCGTATTGCGGATGGGGCTACCGGCAAACCATCTTCTGGATGATGGGACGAGTGAGAAATACGTCCGACATGCCAAAGTTGTAAAACAATCTTGCCGTCTTTCTCGTGAACTGCTTGTGTTACTTTCTTCCATGCTGTTACTTGATCAGCAGAATAAATCCCTGGGGTACCAGGATAGCCTTTACCAATTGGTGCAATTTGAGTAGCTTCAGAAATAATTAATCCCGCACTAGCACGTTGTTGATAATACTCTGCTGCCAAGGGGCTTAAAACACCAAGCTCATCTGACCTCATTCTAGTTAATGGTGCCATAACGATGCGATTACTGATTTGAATTTTTCCTAATGTTACGGGAGATAATAATTTCATTGAATACCTTTTTTTAAGTGTCAGAAATAAATGATTGTTGAAATGATATTTTTGATTCTGTTCAAGAATGGAACAGCCTAGTACTAATCTATTAGAGGGTTATTTATTTTTATATTGGGTTGGGCAGTAGGCTCGTGTGACCTGCTCATTTCTTAATGCTAAGTGTTTAGTTCCTCGACCTGTGACTCTTTCGCGCCACATCTTGAATGAAGTTCTCTTCATTTCTCTACGCATCAGATCAATTACATCAGATTCTGATAACCCAAAACTCATCTGAATCGCATCAAATGGCGTACGATCTTCCCAAGCCATTTCGATAACTCTCGATAATTCTGATTCGGTAAGGGTTTTTTGCACTTTCATCCACCCATTTTATTCGAAAAGCCGATATATTGTTGGCAAAATGAGCTTGAGCTAGTTAAGCCTATTTGAGTTCAGATTCAGCAATAGAGGTTGTAAATAAACTTTTTCCCAATTGATCCTTGATTTGAATCAGCATTTTACGATCGCCACGTTTACCTGAAAACTCTAAATCGCAGAAGTTATTCGTAGTGACTAGACTATCCTTAACTACCTGTAAGTTATTTTGAGTTTCTTTACTTGCTGATGTATATGCGCCAGCTGTACTTGGAGAACAAGTTAACTCATAAAGAGGGTAAGTATTTGTCCGTTCTTTTTTTAATAGAACTGAAAAATGCCTATCTCCAGATAATAAAATAACACCAGGAACTTTTTGCTTTTCGAGCCACTCTTGGAATTCATTACTTTCTTTAACGAAATGATGCCAACCTTCGTATTTGTTATTCAAATTCAGTACTTGGCTACCCGTAATGATTAATTTCCAAGTTGCTGTTGATGACAGTAAGGCATTTTTTAACCAACGAACTTGTCCTGCACCTAACATTTGTTTTGTGTCATCAAGAAGATGATCACCATCACGATACCATCGATCATCAAGTACAAAAAACTCCACATCACTACTTTTATATTGGGTAAATACTCCAGGGAGTTCTGGCACCCCAAAACTTGGATTAGGCCAATATTGCTTGAATAAGTCTAGAGAAACTTGTTTAAATGGATTAGAGGAATTACTATCATTAGCCCCGTAATCATGGTCATCCCAAGTTGCCAAATGACTACCAGTCTGCATTAAGGATTGAAGCTCAGGCACTGATCTCCACTTGTCATAACGGGCTGCCATTGCTTTCGGATTATCAAAATCTGTTTCTCTTAAATAAATATTATCACCCATCCAAAGCGTTACATCTGGTTTGAGGTTTGCCATTGAATTAAAGATAGCATTTCCCTGACCATAAGGTTTTCCTGGACGATCTTCAGCAGTGTCATTTGTATAAGCGCAAGAGCTAGCTAATACTTTAATATTGGGGGGGTCTTTTCTCCACTGCCAGAGTGTCTCAGTTTGAAAAGTAAATGTTTTAGAGCGAAATACCTGTGTACCTTTTTTAGCAACAACCCGATATTGATATTGTGTTTGTGGCTCTAACCTGCTCAGGTCCCAAATAAAATGATTTTTTTCAGCATCTAATGTAACTGTTTTTGTATTTTTTAACTGAGGGTTCAACTTCCCACCATTATTTACTTCTTCATATTCCAAAAAAGTTTGAAATTGATCATTTGGAGTTTGGCGAATCATTGGAATTTGTACCCAAATTTTCGCTGATTTCATCGTAATACTGCCTGCGAGCGGGCCATTAATTTCTAATGGCAAATCCTTCTTAGTAATTTGCGCTGACGCGTTGGCTGAAAAAAAATAAAACAATCCCAACAATAACTGTTGAAACAGAAAACGTTTAGAGAATAAGATTTTCATTTGCTGAGTTAGATTTAACAATTTGGCTGGCTAAAAAAAATTGACTACTAAAAGTTAAAAACCTTTAGTAGTCAAAACAATTTAATTATTTTTATTAGATATTTTAGGCACGAAGGATCAACATTTTTAAATTTTCAATAATTCGTTCATTACGATCATTTAAAAAATTGAAAACTAGCAAACATAATAAAGCGATGGATATTCCTAAAGCAGTAGCATAAAGAGCAGTACCGATACCAGAACTGACAGAAGCAGGATCGGACATTCCTGATTTGGATAAGGCTAGAAATGTGTCAACAATACCGAAAATTGTTCCTAGCAATCCCATTAAAGGAGCTGCAGTGACAACTGTATCCAAAATCCAAAGACGACTATTTAAAGTGTCTTTGGCTTCCAGATAAGCCGCTTCAATTCGGTCCTGATAGGTACTTGGATTTAAGTTTTGGCTTTTAATCTTTGCTATTTCATTAACCATGTGAGAAACCGAATCATTTTTCAGTAAACCGTCAATTTGACCGATTTCTCCAGAGTTAACAGAACGTAAGACTTGTTTTGAGCGCGTCAAGTTTACCGAAGAAAATATGACTCGCTCAATACTAACAACCATTGCTAAAATCCCTGCAACAATCATCATGCCAAAAGAAATCTGATGCAATAATTCCATTCTTAAAACTCAGTACTAAATGAAACGCTTACAAAACTTGGTGCGCCAACATAATAGGATGGAACGCCGTAACCTTTGTAATTAGAGTTAGCTGGGTTTGAAGTAGCAGAAATACTTGATCCGCTTCCTGAGTTAGCAAGTAAGTAACCTGTATTCAAAATGTTTGACCAGTTCAAACGTACTGTTGGGTTCTTTAGGAATGCTGTATTTTCAAAGCGATATCCTGCATTCATATCTAAAGTGAAATATGCATCTAAAGACTCATCATTCATTAAAGTTGTATAACGCATGCCAGTATATTTACCAATTAACTGAGCCATGACAGGTCCTTTTGAATATTGGCCAGATAAGGCAAACATCCATTGTGGTGTATCAGGGAATTGCATACCGTTAGTTGGCAATGTTGCTTGAGTTGTACCATTCAAAGTTTTGAAATCAGACTTGAGTACGCTGTTCGTGTATGTGGCTGAAGTAAATGCACTGAAACCATTCATTGGCTTCGTTCCAGCTTGGAACTCAATACCCGTTACAGTTGAATCACCTACGTTGTAATCTGCATAAGTATTTGTATCAGGATTGTAAGACTGTGCAATACGGTCTTTGAAGTCAACATAGAATGCTGCGAGAGATACATTCACATCTTTACCAAAGTGACGATATCCAGCTTCATAGTTCGTTGAAGTTTCTTCTTTGACTGTTACTGGATTTAAGGCTAATGCGCTAGTTGCTACGCCGTTAGTGTAAGTTACAGTTCCAGCTACTAAGCCAGACAATACAAAGTTAGACGGTGCACGCATATTTTGCGTAATGTTTGAGTACAGTTGATTTGAATCATCTAACTTATAACGAGCGCCAATACTTGGTAATAATTTTTCATATTTAGCATTGATACTATAGTCCATACCACCACCAGACTGGCTAGAGGCATAGTTTGTGAAGTCACGATTGATTGATGCATAACGCGCACCAGCAAACAAATCTAATTCTTTGTTGACTTTAAATGTATCTTGTAAGAAATAAGATGTGCCAGTAGAAATTGTTACATAATTTCTAGCTTCGTAAGGTGTACCGTTTTGGTAGTTTACATAACCGTTCATTAACCATAAATCAGAAATATTACCTTGGTTATCAACTGTTGTAGCAGGACCAGTTTGACGGTGATTAGCTTTTTCGTACCAAATTCCAGCTAACACTTTGTGATCTTCAAGATCCCAGTCAGCCTTCAATGTAATACCCGGGCGTTGAGTTTTAGTAACAGAACCAGAATAAATACCTACTGTTTGTGTTCCGCCACCGTATGGGTTAACAATACCGCCACCGATACTTGAACCTGAGAAAGAGCCTTGAGTTGACAATGTTTTTTGTTCTACACCGCCAGTACCATAACCAAACCAATAGTATGGCTCTGCACTTAAGGTTAACTTCTCGTCAATTCTTGATGAAAGCTTAGAAGTAAATAATGTATTTCTGAATGGATTTAAAGAATATCCATAGTAAGTATTGAATTTACTATTATCCGCTGCTGCAGAGGTACCAAAGTTGGTCGCTTCACTTGCACCACCGCTTAAATGTTGTGGCACTGTTGTGCTGTTATCCATACTTGGGTTAGCGGCGTACTGAGCTTTTGTAAGAGTAGCAATGTTGTTATTCACTGCATAGTTGTAAAGTATGTTGGCAGTCAACTTCGTGTCTGTCGTTAACTTCCAATCTAAACCTGCATCAACGTGATCACGGTATGCACTACCTGGTCCCTTGAATTTGTCACCTTGAGCATGGGATGCTGAAATAAAGAATTTTAATGGATTGTCTGTACCTAATTTACCTGAATCAAGTCGAATAAAAGTTTTAGTAAAGCCTAATTGACCGAGAGTCTGTGTAAATTTACCACCCAATGTATCCTTCGGGCCGCATGAGTTCATACCGATATTACCGCCAGAAGCACCAACGTGTGGAGCGTCATTATCAACTGAACCTTGGGTAATAAAAATTTCACAAAGGTTTTCTGAGTCTGTGTATTCCTGTGGATATACTGCGAAGTTTCCTGAGTCATTTACTGGTGCACCGTTAATAGTGAAACCCATTTGATCAGAGTTAAAACCTCTTACACGAATGTTACCACCGAACAAACCAGTAGCATCTTGTGAATAAGTATTCACGCTTGGGAGAATACTGAGAACTTGATATGGGTTTGTTGTTGATCTAACTGTGTCAATCGCTTCTTTTGTAACTGTACTGCGGTTTTTAAAACCGTCATCTTGAATCATGTAACCGCCGCCAATTTCGCCTTGGCCGGTGATGTTAATCGTACCAACGTCACTAGTGCTTTGAGCAATAGCACTTTGGTTCATTACCGCCATTAATAAAATAGCAGATGATATGGCTGAAAGTTTAAATACTGAACTTTGAGGCTTTTTCATGGTTTATCCTTAAAAGATTAAAAGTAAGATTAGAAATGTAAATAGGGTTAGTTAGAGGAAAGTGTGTAATTCATATTGGCAATAAATTTATGGGTGGCTTCACCTAAAAAGGCACCATCTGGAAACGCTGGAAAACTACCGCTTTTGATTGTTTTAAGCGTCTCACTATCGAGCACATTAAAGCCTGATGATTCCATAATTCCAACTGCGATTAATTCGCCAGTTCTAGAAAGCTCTAGCCAAACTCTTACAATCCCTTCAGGTCTTGCAAGACGGGCTTCTCTAGAGGATGGGTATCGTTTGATTTTTTCTAAGTAAGCTTTGAGAATTGATTCATATTTCGCAGCAAGGGCAACTGCTTGTTGGATAACTTGGGTCGGTGGTGAAGCTGGGGTGGCGGCTGCCTGATTTTCAGTTTTATTTTGTTTTGCAGGAGTTGGGGATACATTTTCCGCAAACGGATCATTAACTAAGGGTGCTGAAACAGGTTTTTCAACAACTTTGTTTTCAACTTTTTCAACTTTTTCAATTTTCTTTTCTACTTTTTTTTCTTCAATTTTTTTCTCTACAGGCTTCTCAATTTGAGGAACTGGCATATTTTCCAACAAGGCCATCATTTCTGTAGCAGCAATCACAGGCTCTTTATAGGACTTGGGCATCAACCACATCACAGCAATTAAAAGGCAGAGGACTATTGCGCCTGAGAAAGAAACGGACTCTCTTTTCTCATAAAACCAGTAAGTACTAAAAATGTTAGGAGACAGTGAATGGTTCATATTTATACTTTTCGTTTCGCTGAAATAGTCATTGATTCAACATTATTTTTTTTCAATATGTCCATCACATCGATGAGGCTCTGCATTGAAGCAGCTTCGTCACCTTGAATGACAACAGTGTAATTATTTGCATACTCTTGTTTTTTTAAAGTGATTACTTTAGTGAGTTCATCTAGGTTTCCTAAAGTTTGACCATCTGCTTGAATGGTCCCTTCACGCAACAGGGTAACGATAATTCTTTTAGGAGGATTCTCTTGAGTAGCCGAGGTAGAAGTTGGAAGCTTTGTCTTAAGACCTAGTGCCGGTATGACGTTCAGGCTAATTAAGACGAAGAAAACCAATAGAAACATCATGACATCAATCATGGGAATGATCTCAATTCGGGATTTTTTTCTAGTAGTTTCGGCAAATCTTTTCATATTAGTAATTTAGTTGCCGCACATTACTGGGAGGTTTCAAATTTGTTTCAGAAATGTTTTGCTTTTATGAAGATTTGACTTTTAACTAAATATTCTTTTTTATTAAATAATTTTGTAACCTTAGATTTATTTAACTTAATAAAATAAATCCCTTAAAATACATTTCACTTAATCATCTAATCTCATTCTTTAAAGAATGCACGTTCCCTTATGAATTTAATTTCCACAAAAACCTTTCAAAGATTCGTAAGTAAAGTTTTGTTTTTTTCAAGCTTATTATTTGTTTTTCCGCTAAGTTCCTTCAGTCAAACTTGGCCGAACCAAACGATCAAAATCATAGTCCCTTTTCCAGCAGGGGGCGGAACGGATGCATTAGCTAGAACTCTTAGTATTGAACTTGGCAAAGTATTAAATCAAACTGTATATGTTGAAAACAAACCCGGTGCAAACGGTATCATTGGCGCTCAATTTGTTGCTTTAGCGCCGCCCGATGGCAATACAATTCTTTTGACAATAGCATCTTTTGCCATCTCACCCGCCTTTAGCAAAAAGTTACCCTTCGATGTTGATAAAGATTTTGCACCAGTAAGTTTAGTCGCCAAGTATCCTTATTTATTAACGACTGGATCTCAATCAGAATTAAAAACTTTTAAACAATTTTACGAATTTGCCAAGAAACATCCTGGAAAATTAAGCTATGCATCCTCTGGCAATGGTAGCGGACCACATTTAGGAATGGAATTAATTAATGATCGTTTAGGATTACAAACCATTCATGTCCCCTATAAAGGAGCAGCTCCTGCGAATAATGATTTACTAGGTGGAAATGTAGATCTCATGTTGAATAACTTACTTGCTAGTTCCAGTTTAATTAAAAGTAAAAAATTAAATGTCCTAGCTGTTACTACTGCACAACGATCTAATGCTCTTCCGGACGTCCCAACTTTAATTGAGTTAGGTTATCCAAACATGGAGGTTGTTGGCTGGTATGGCGTTTTTTTACCCGAGAAAACTCCCAAAATCATTGTGAATAAATTATCTGAAGCAATCAAAAAGGTAATTCAGAATCCTGACATTCTCGCAAGATTAAGCCAAGATGGAGCAATCCCTATTGCTAGTACTCCGAACGAATTTAAAGAGTTCTTTCACGCGGATAAAAACCGTTGGCTGCAATTATCTAAAAAGATTAACCTCGAATTGGATTAAGTCATGCCTTTATTATCTGTCAACAACGACCTACAGATTCATTATCAAATCGATGATTTTACTAATCCATGGGATAAACGTCCGACGCTATTTCTTCAGCACGGTAATGGTCGTAGTGGTGCTTTTTGGTATCAATGGATTCCACTGCTTGCCAGAGATTATCGAATAGTAAGAGTCGATATGAGGGGCTTAGGACTATCTAGTTCAATCAAAAACCCAACTCAAGATATTCAAATTCAAGACTGTATTAGTGATTTAGTTCAAGTTATTAATGAGCTGAAATGCGGTCCTATTTTATATTGCGGTGAATCGATGGGAGGAATTCTAGGCATTATCCTAGCAGCGACTCAACCTCACTTAGTTAAAGCTCTTGCACTAGTATCGACGCCTGTCTTTATTAACCAGGCAATGAAAAGTAAGTATTCCTTAGGTTTTAGCTCTAGGCTAGAGGCAATGCACAAGATGGGTATTAAGGAATGGGTTTATCAAACAAGTGTTTTAGCAAGATTCCCACCCGATACAAATCCTAAGTTATTAGAGTGGTATGTCGATGAGTTTTCCAAAAGCGCTCCGGAAGTGCTGATTCAATATTCAGATCTCGTAAATTCTGCCAATGCAACCGAATTCTTAAAAGATATACAGTGTCCAACACTAGCGGTTATGCCAAGTAATGGTCCCATCACAGATCCTAAGCAGTTAGAAATTTTACAAGCGCAAATTCCACAGTTGGAAATTGGAATCATCGAATCTGATTTCCACATGATTCATTTAACTCATGTCGAAGCTTGTGCAAATCTTGTTCGACAGTTTTTCTATAAGTTGAATTAGTTAAGCACTTTTATAGCGATTCTTCTTATTTTTTAGGTTCGCTGTAATACTTTTGAGCTTGTTCTTTGATTGATAGGGCTCTTGCGCCCGGTATGACTGTGATTAGATCACCTGCAACCATGATTCCAGGTTTAATTACTCTGAAGTACCACCCGGAGTGTCCACTGGCTATCATTGATTTTGCGGCTCCAGACCATCCCATTTTGATATTAAATTTAAAACATGGCTCCCGAAATTTTGCCACCTCTAATAAGACCTCCCCAATATTCCAGCGATCTCCAACATAAACATCTTCTTCGCTAAAGCCCTGGGTAGTTAAGTTTTCCCCCATTGCACCAAAAGAAAGGGGAAGTAAACCACTGGAGGCATTAGAACGCTGGTCATTCCAAAATGGATAATGCTCTAAGGGATAAGCATAGACTGCTTTATCTTCTCCGCCGTGCACTCTCAAATCGGCTTGCTCATCGGATTCGATACCTAAATACCTAACTCT
>CAISYI010000081.1 GCA_903889595.1 uncultured beta proteobacterium | reverse complement strand
TTTGAGGCAAAGCCAAGGTACTTACGTTGCTCATTCCAAGGATTTGGCAGTGGAGTTAGTCTTTGCCTCTTTAACCAGTAACTCCCAATCATCTGGTGGATGACCTTGCCTAAGCATTCTTGCAAACACCAGGTAAGCATCACTCTTACTCTCGTATGCTCGCTTCGTGTCTTCGTCATTAACCCAAGCATAAACAATGATCTTACTGGCCACATGATATCGAAAGAACAATCGATATTGCTGAAAGAACTTTGCCCTCAACCAGTGCTTGTGATGTTCGCCAAGGGTATTGCCTTGGCGGTAGATGGCTAGAGAAGGATCTTGTGGGATTATTTCATTGGTAAGTTTTAAAATCGCTGCCAATCTTTTGGATGCATTTTTATTTTGATATGAGGCAGGATTTTTCTGTTTCAGTATTTCTACTTCATCAACTAAGGCTTGAACTTGATCAAGAAATAAAGGATGGGCAAATATAGTCCAACCTGAAATGGTAAGGGGGTTTAACTTTAAAGAAATGATTAAACCTCATCTTCAGGTAGTGGTGCATCTAGGTCAATCTGTATATTACCAACTAAGGTATGTAAGCGATTGACCCAGGCTCCATCTAATGCTTGAATGCGCTCGGGGTGTGTAGCAATATCATTCGATAAAAAACTTAAGAATTGGTCTAGAGCTGGATCATCAGGCTCTGTCTTTTGCACCCGACTGAGGAGTACATCTCCGTTATCCAAAATGGAGTAGTGCACCTTATCGCGCTTACCTAACTTTAAGGCCTGACGAACTGACTCGGGCACGGTGGTTTGGTAGCGGTCTGTAAGGGTGGATTCGGTTTCGAGTATTGCGATATTCATCATCGGACTCCCATTTATAAATGAAAATTTATCAACTTTATTTATGGTAATGCAATTGCATTACTGAGTCAATCATTGTTTTTTATTGAATTGGTTCTGGTATGGTCGGTTTTAGATTTGAGCAAAAAATATGAATATTCGATAGAGTATAAATTCCCTCTTTTTTCCTGTTCAAGAAAGTTGGGTTTTGAATCTCCTTAATTGATTACAGTATTTTTAGTTTGATTGAGTACAGAGCTTCTGAATTGATATTCAAACAGCCTGTAAATTTCTCTGTGAGCAGGGGATGTTCCAGATCATGATGACCCTTACGATATCGTGCGCAAGTAAAGCGCAATCGATGACTTTGCTGATATAGGATGCTGAAACCTTTTCCTTAATTGCTAGAGCTTGGATGCCTGGTACTTTTTGATATTGAGTTACTGCCCTGTATCCAAGAGTCAGTCACTTGAGGAGTAAAAATGGATTCTTGACGTTAATAGGGAAATTAATTAGAATAGGTGTTACTCTTTGTTACTAAGTGACACCATGAAAACCTCTTCAGTTGAAAAGTCTCGTTCTAGTACAGTTACCATTAAATTGGACGACATAGATCGTAGCCGTATTGCTAACTTAGCATCTGCCAAAAAACGAACTCCTCATTACCTTATGAAAGAGGCTATCCTTGAATATATAAAAAACGAGGAAGCACGCCAAAACTTCATCAAAGTAGCCGAGTCTTCTTTTGAGCACTATAAAGAAACTGGGCTTCATATTACCCTGAGCGAGTTCAGCAACTGGGTTGACCAGATTCAAGACAATCCTAACGCACCTGTAACTGAATGCCACAAGTAAGACTTTCAGTTAGAGCTCGTTCTGATTTGTCACGGTTACATAAGTTTCTTGTACACAAAGATGTCAATGTAGCAAATCGTGCAATGATAACTATCCGTGACGCTTTTTTGCTCCTAAACAATGCGCCTATGATTGGCAGACCTGTCTTAGACCGCGAAGAGTTGCGTGAATTAGTCATCGACTTTGGCGCTGATGGCTACTTAGCGCTTTACCGTTTTGAGCCTGCATTAGATGTGTTAACAATTCTGGCCATAAAGCACCAACGGGAAGACGATTACAATTAGTTTGACCCCCATTAGCATAGTAATTTTATGCACACGGGTGGTCAATGAGTTCAAGAAACTATTTTGCGAGAGCTGAACTCTCTATTTTTCCTTGTTCCAAAATAATAGTTTTCTAAACACTTTATTTCTACCCACCAATTTTTCGCCATCAAATTTTGATTTGTAATTGCCTCAGCGATCTCGCGAACTATCTTATTCGACGACGGGTCAATCAGCAGGACAGGCTAGGTGCGGCGAAGGAGTTGCCCTGGTAGGTTTACTGTGGCTGGAGTGCAGCAGAGTTGCCGGGGTTGGTATTCATGCAAGCGGCAGAGGATTCTTTTCTGATGACATCCGGTCAATCTTGACAAGGCGCGCTGGCTGGTAAAAAATAATAGTTATTAACTGTTAGGAGTGAGTAATGCCCACTAGCGTTGTCCTGAGCCCGCATTTCGAGTCCTTTATCCGTGATCAAATCGAAAGCGGTCGCTACAACAACACCAGTGAAGTCATCCATGCAGGGCTACGATTGCTCGAGGACATAGAGAGCCAACACGCCATACAACTCCAAGCGCTGAGAAATGATATCGCTGCAGGCAAGGCTAGCGGCACAGCCCTTGCTGCGGAACCAGTGTTTGATCGATTACAAGCCAAATATGCTCTGCAGGTGACTCGCAAAGTTTACTAATACAGTTGCTGATTACGCCATTGGCGGCGGTCGATCTTGAGTAGATCAGCGACTACATTGCACAAGACAATCCAATTGTTGCGGTAACTTTTGTGGCTGGGTTACGTTTTCATTGCGAAAAGATTTGTCTCAACCCTGCAGGCTATCGGTTGCGGCCCGAACTGTCTGATGACTTGCGCTCATGTGCGCATGGAAATTACGTGGTCTTTTTTGAGTACACAACAGAGAAGGTCACTATCGTTCGCATATTGCACGGCGCACGGGATATTTCTGTAGTCTTGAAGCCCAAGTAAAAAGTCATTAAGTTTTATAGCGATACAAGGGGGTGATGAGTTTCGCTGAGGCCCTTTTTAGGTAGCTTTTTGATGAGGTATGTACTGCCCGCAAAGAAGTCTTCGTTATTGTTGTAAATAAAAATTATCTTACATAAGCTCCGTGGTCTATGGGGTTCAATAAATCTAGCCTCTAAAAGTAAGATAAAAAAAAAGCGGATTATCTAAACTACGTTAATCCGCTACCTCCTCACTTCCACATCTAGTTACTTTTTAGGAAGACTAAACGTCCACATCATGCCACTTAAAGGAATTTTTTCTCGTAATTCGGTTGGTGTATTTGGTGCTCCACCTCCACGACCTGATAAAACTGTGACATATTGCCTACCTTTGTGCTCGTAAGTAATCGCAGGTGCATTAATCCCAGAACCAGTTTGGAATTCCCAAACCTTTTTACCATTTTCTGCGTCAAATGCAACGAATTCACCTGTTTGTTTTCCAGAAAAAAGTAAACCACCATCAGTCACTAACATCCCACCCCATTGCATGTAATCCATCAATGGAATTTTCCATTTAGGCTTGGCCGTCAAAGGATCTAATGCCATATAAAAGCCATTGGGTTCATTCGGGTTTTGAGGTGGAACACTGGTTTGAACACCTTGATAACGTTGACCCACTTTGTACTCGTCTAGCTTGGCGAATTTAAAGATACGCGGTTGATTGGCCCCATTTAAATAGACTAGTCCAGTTTTAGGGTTAAATGCCATCGGGACCCAATTTTTTCCACCTCTAGGGCCAGGCCAAAACTCTACTTCCTCACCGGCCTTAATGCGATCTAATAAATCTGTTGGTACAGGTCGACCTGTTTTCAAATCAATATTTTTTGCCCAGTTTTGCTTTGCAAACTCATTGGCAGCTAACAACTCTCCGGTCACCCGATCAAGTACATATAGAAATGCATTTTTATCTGCATGGATCAACACTTTTCTTAACTTACCATTGACTTTAATGTCCGCAAGAATATTCTCATTGACTGCATCGAAATCAAAAGGGTCTCCAGGAGTGAATTGATAGTGCCAAACAATTTCACCGGTACCTGGACGAACTGCAATAACCGAAGCAATATATAGGTTATCCCCAGGACGATCGATAGGATTCCAAGCCCCGCCATTTCCTGTCCCCCAATAGGTTAAATCTGTTTCAGGATCATAAGAACCGGTAATCCATGGAGTTGCGCCACCACGCTTATAAGCATCGCTACCTTGAGGCCAAGTTTCTGAACCTTTTTCCCCAGGGGCAGGAGTCGTATATCTGCGCCATAAATGTTGACCCGTCTGAGGATCCCATCCATCTAAAAATCCTCTTACACCAAATTCAGCACCAGAGCTTCCCGAAATCAAAACACCATTAGCGATTAGCGGAGCTGCAATTCCAGAAAAACCGTCTTGCCATTCAGCAAATTTTTTCTTCCAAAGTACTTTCCCCGTTTTTAAATCCATGGCTTTGACATGTGCATCAATCGTCATTCTAAAGAGTTTGCCATCATAAATCGCAGCACCCTTATTCGAAACACCACAACAAACGACTCTTAAAGCAGCAGGATCAAAATCTTCCTGAGTTCTCCATATCTGTCGGCCTGTTTCAACGTCCACCGCCATTGTCCATTTCGCATTTGTCACGTATAAAACACCGTCATAAACCAACGGCTGAGATTGCTCCCCTGATAAATTTTCCATACTATAAGCCCAGGTTGGACTTAAATTCTTTATGTTTTTTCGGTCAATCTGTTTTAAATCACTATACCGTTGCTGAGAATATCCCATCCCATAGGTAGTAATTTGATTTTTTTTAGGGCTAAGTAACTCTTCCTTAGTTTGTGCTTGCAGGGTTTGTAAAAAAATTAAGGAAAAACAGAGAGGAAGTGTTGCAAGGCAACCAACTAAAAAGTTAGCTGTTTTTTTTAATAGAATCATTTGGTCTCCTACTTTTTTGTAATTTGGTTTGTACCTCATTATGAGCGGACGAAAGTATTTATTAAAACAGTTTTTTACGAACTTTTTTAATAGAGGCAATACCAATGTCCTATTTAGATTCTATCCTAAGTTTGCCTTATATTTCCATCTAATTCAGCTGTATAAGGTTTTTGACCTCGGTTGGTAATCTCAGAGGCTTAATGAGCATTTTAATTGCTACTGCAACAGGATAATGTCCCTTTATGGTCTTGGCTAACAGACCGTAAATCTTTTTAAATTCGGCTTTGTTAGGCTCGGATACATTCGCATTGTCATGGCAATAGACATGCCAGAGGGCACATTCAGAATCATCATTGCGTGCCTCGATCAGTCGACTCATAATCGTGAGCAATATCCGCAGACGACTAACAGGGTGATCACTAACTAATTTATTAAAAAAGTAATAGAAATTTTTATAATGATTTATTTCTTCAGCGCGAATATTTAATGTAATGCCTTGAAGGACAGGCTCGGAAGTTAGAGCTGCCAAAGCCTCATAAAAGGTAGCTGTACCTGTTTCAACTACACAACGCGCCACCATTTCTAGTGCTTGAGAACTTCCATAAGGGCTGATGACACATTTTTTAGAGTACTCATTGTAAAAGTCTGCATAAGCAGTTTCCCAATTAAATTCAGGCCAAACAGTCTCAACGTATTTACGGAGCGTTTGACCATGGCGAACTTCCTCTTTTTTCCAACTGGTTTGTAGCCAATCCACTATCTCTTGATCATCACAGAAGTAGGTCGCTAAGTTGTCAGCGTAAAGTTCAGCAGCTATTTCAACAAAAGAGGCCGCTGTAATGAGATAAAACAAATCGTCTCGCTGTCTCATCAATTCAAAGTCAATGCTATTCCATGGGATAGCATCTAAGTTCCAAGCTAGGGATGAGTTTTTCTTCAAGGACGGTTTACTCCTTTAGGGTGTAAGCAATATTGGCTTACTTCATTAATTATCAATATGAACGGAATGCGCCATTGCTTCTTCATAATGTAACGCTAATCGATAACTTGTTTTGTCTGATAGCGAACGTTTGAGTCACTTGAGTTTTGTCAGTGACAAGAATTAGATGAGTCTTAGAAGGGCCTGAGCAAATCTGTTTACCGAAAAGTTATCTTTGCTGCCGGAATTAAAGCAATCTTCACAAGGTCTTCTGGTTAATA
>CAISYI010000080.1 GCA_903889595.1 uncultured beta proteobacterium | reverse complement strand
TTGATAATTGAAATATAGATCTTTGTATCAGAGGCTCTAATTAATCAGGAGTTTGACCTTTAGCAATTGCTTTCAATAATGTAGGACTGCAAATATCATCTATATGCCTAAAAGCTCGTGAGATTCCTTCGATTTGATCTGAAGAAATTCCAAATTCTTCAAAATACATCTTCCACTGCCTAACGACTCGCCAGACACGATCGATAATCGAATTAGCTTGATCAGAAGATAAACCAAACCTCTCTTTAGTAGCATAGGCATTATCAATGGTGGCTAATTTTCCTTGAGGCCCAATACCTAAATGTTGGTATCGCTCACTTGCAATCACTGGATGAGGCATTACATCATAGAGCGGACTCAGACCCCAACCTTTAAGCTCATGATTCCACAAAAATGCATGATTACGTAAATGATCATCATCGTTGCTAACAAAAAGATTAAAAATCATGCGTGCATACAGCTCTTCAACATCTGATTTGACGTTTTGAACTAAGCAATATCTACGAATTGCATCCGCAATATCCATGTAACTTTTGGTATTCGATTCCGACTCATGACAGGCAATAAGTGTGAGGGCGCTAACGACATGATGACGAATTTCTACAAGCCGAGTTGATGTTTTCCAAGAGCGATCAAAACGCTTCACCATCAACACTTTATTCTTACCGACCTGCTCTAGTTTGGTTTTGGCAACATTGAGGCCAGCTAACTCTGCAAGTTTGAGGGTTCCGTATTCAATGCTCGGGACGTCTAGAAGGCGGTCATTATTACCTGGAAACTTAGCCATCCACAAAATGTTTTCATCATCACGAACGCTTGCCTTTGGGCGCATACCTCCTAGGCCGCTACCCACAATTAAAATGCGTGACAGGGCTTCCGATACTGGTAAGCCAGCTTCAACCTTCTGCGCCCCTTCAAGTATGTATGAAAGATTATGAATGCTTTCGTGGGCAGGACGTTCCTCTTGGTCTAACGAGAGTCGAACATCTAACGCTCCAACCCGATCACTGCCAGCCTCTAGTAAGTAGGTTGATTCTGGAAGACTATTAGCAGGAACTTTGAGCCTCGCTTCAATTACCCTTCTTCCCCATGCATCTGGAGCAGCGTCACGAATTCCCCCAAAAGCTTCTAAGTTATTTGGTGGAACGAGGCGTTTACCTCTAATAGCTTCTTTATTTTTAAGGCTAAGATTTAGAGGGTCAATTTCTTGAGCATTGCCTCTGTCTAAATAACGCAAACCATAAGCAAACGAGGATGCTAGGAGTGTTGATCCTTCTTCATCAACTAAAAGTTGTCCAGCTGGCACAAACTCTCCATCAAGATTAGCAAATACGAATAGATCTTTAGTGATATTTGCCATTAGAAATCAAGTGCTTTCATTTCTGCTTTTGTGAGGTCACGCACGCGTTGTGGTTTTGAGCGTCTTTCCATAGCAATGATTGCGGGATCATCCCCATTTAAGAGTTGTAATAGGGTCACGCCTGGAGCGATTGCCTCTAGGTAGCGCAGAAGTGCACCAATGGCCACACCAGGGTCGCCTTTTTCAATACGTTGTGCCGTCGCGCGAGATAGCCCTGCTCGAATCGCAGCTTCACTTTGTCGAACTCGACGTGCAAGCCGCAAGGAAACTAGGCATTGTGCTATTTCAGTAGCTTGGCTAAGTTGTTGTGAAGATGAGGCTAGTTGTTGGTCTATACGCATATATGCCACAAGTTTTTGTTAAATACATTACATCAATATACACAATCAGATTCATCTAGTCAAAATTATGACCCATAAATAAGTCTTTAAGTAATTTAATGATTTATTTATGATTCATATTAAAGAATATCTTGCTCAAACACGCATCATGCTGGCGACTATTTTATGGGTGCAATTTTAGCAACTGTGCCAATTTATGCGCATAGGTTGATCGATTTCCATAATTACATTCATCTTTGCTAAGGCCAGCCCAAGTAAGCTATTTTCCTAAAGTGAAATTTTCAATTCACCAACGAAAGGAAGAGCAGCATAATGCCCAGCATGATAATAAGCCTCAATATTCTCCCTGCCTTTAATGACCTTATATTGTTTGAGTTGTGTAAGAATTGTGGCTTGCTCATCGTCTTTTTCGCAAAACCAAATTTGGTCTCTTCTCATTATTGTTTGGTCTAGCAAAGAAGTATCATGGGTCGAAAAAAGTAATTGAGCACCATGAGGATTTGTTTGGTTGCTTTGAAAGAGCTGAACAAGAAATTTAACTAGTCGTGGATGCAAATTATCATTGAGCTCATCTACGATAACAACATAACCGTATCTTAAAGCGAGCAGCCAATGACTTGCCAGGCTGAACATTTTTTGTGTCCCATCCGATTCATTATCTAAGTCGAAAGCAACGGTTCGATGATCAGACGTGATGTGTAATGTCTTTACTTTGTAAACTTCCTTATCTTTTAAATCCTCAAGTATTTTTGATTTAACATCGGGGTAAACATCATCCGGAATATGCTTACTAGAGAACTTTTCGGTATCGACTTTTAAGCCATGAATACCCAAATCTGCAGCTTTAAGAAAATCTAACACGCTTCTAAGGTGCTCGTCATCTTTGCACATTTTGGTAGTTGAGTTATTTCCCCATGGACCAATTGTGTGAGTTCTTAGGGTGTTTTTAAACCAATCAAAAACACCTTGAAGTTGTAAGCAATTTAATTGAACGGCTGTTGACAGAAACAATGCATCTTGCCGAGTGGTGTTTTGCCAAAGATTTTTCTGCTCTGCTTTTGCTTTTAAAGATGGACAAGGTTGATACACATAATCTTTAGTTTCCGAATTCCAAGATCTTACTAGCCATTTTTGCGGAAGCTTATTAGGGTAAGCAAATAACCACTCTTCTAAAATTCGCTGCTTATTAGCCGAAAAACCATATTGATACCTGACTCCCTCCGAGATAAAAGTTAACTCAAATTCCGTTGGCTTTTCATTTGAATCGGCATCAAGTACAAACGATTCGACTGGGATCTCATCGCCACGTTGTTTGCTTGCAGAGAACAGTACCATAGACTCAACAATGCCAAGCGCACTCAAAATGTTAGATTTTCCACCTGCATTTGGACCATATAATGCGGCTACTTTTAGTAAATAGTCCTTGTATGCGGGATGTTTATAACAATTTGAAGAAAGTAGCTCATCCCCCGATGTCTTTAAAAAATTAAAAGTTTGTTTAGACCTAATAGAGCGCCAATTTTCGACGCTGAACTCAATAATCATAATATTTTGCCTTTAGTTGATCATTATTATGTAATTTTAACAAAATAAAGCCCTACTTTAAAGCATTTTCTTTGATTATTGAGTATGGTGTGAACTCTACTTTAGCTCCAAATAATTCGTGATGGTTTTCTATGTTGATTGGTGGGTGTGAATAACTAGGCAATAAGATCAAACTATTTACAAGAATAAAGTTTCGTAAGAGTTACAAACACTCTCCTTTAAACCCGATATTTTCCCAATATTCTTTCGCCTCAAAACCAATATAAACTTTTTTTCCAGCCCATTTTGGCGCTACTTGATCTCCACGACCAACAGCCTTTAATGTTTCAAACACATCTGAAAGTGTCATTACTGGAATTTCATTGGTGTTCTTTTTCTTTGATGAGTTCATGTTAATTAAATGTGGATTGGTTTAGAGGGCGTAAAAACAAGTCATTATGGTTTTTACACTATTAAATTATCGAGCTTAATAGAGAAATTAGTCAATTTGTATTAAATAGTGGAAAATAAGGGTATCTAGTTTATTGACGATTTTTAAACCTATATGTCTTCATCTGATCCAAGCGTAAATAACGCGTCATCACCAACAACCAGCTCCACGAATTTAAAAGCAATTCATGAGCAATTGACCCTTATTGGCAAAAAAGCCAGGACTGCTTCACGGGCAATGGCGAAAGCAACTCCACAGCAAAAGAATTTAGCTCTTTTACAAATGGGCATGGCGATTCGTTTGCAAATACCTCTCTTAAAAGATGCGAATGCAAGAGATATTGAAAGAGCT
>CAISYI010000079.1 GCA_903889595.1 uncultured beta proteobacterium | reverse complement strand
CGGTATCAAAAATGGTTTGATCAGTGGGATTGGTAAGGCGGGTAATCCTGATATCCAACCTGGGATTACGATTGTAGTTGGCCCTGGTACGGAAGTCATTGCCGGTGAGGGAATGATTATTACAGCGGGTGGCATTGATTCCCATATTCACTTCATCTGTCCTCAACAAATTGAGGAAGCTCTCATGAGTGGTGTCACGACAATGATCGGTGGCGGTACTGGCCCAGCAACTGGTACGTTCGCTACTACCTGTACGCCTGGTCCGTGGCATATTCATTCTATGCTTAGTGCTATCGAAGCGTTTCCAATGAATATTGGCTTATTAGGTAAAGGCAATGCAAGCTTGCCTGGACCATTAAAAGAACAAGTTCGAGCTGGTGTAATCGGTCTTAAATTGCATGAGGATTGGGGTACAACCCCTGCTGCAATTGACTGCTGTTTGACTGTGGCTGATGAGATGGATGTACAGGTTGCGATTCACACTGATACTCTGAATGAGTCTGGATTTGTAGAAGCAACGATAGCCGCTTTTAAAGATCGTACGATTCATACTTTCCATACTGAGGGAGCTGGAGGCGGTCATGCACCAGATATTATTCGCGCAGCTGGGTTGTCCAATGTCTTGCCTTCATCAACCAATCCCACCATGCCTTATACGGTCAACACAATTGATGAACACTTAGATATGTTGATGGTTTGCCATCATTTGGATCCATCGATTGCTGAGGATATTGCTTTTGCAGAAAGTCGTATCAGAAGAGAAACGATCGCAGCGGAAGATATTTTGCATGACCTTGGCGCTTTCTCGATGATGAGTTCGGATAGTCAGGCAATGGGAAGAGTGGGCGAAGTCATCATGCGGACTTGGCAAACGGCTCACAAGATGAAGGTTCAACGTGGAAGTTTGTCGACTGATCAAAGCGCTGACAACTTTAGAGTAAAACGCTACATCGCAAAATACACGATCAACCCTGCTATTACCCATGGTATTTCTCATGTTGTAGGTTCGATTGAAAAAGGTAAATTAGCAGATTTGGTTATTTGGAAGCCAGCCTTTTTTGGTGTTAAACCTAGCATCATTCTTAAGGGTGGGATGATTGCAGCTGCTGCAATGGGGGATCCTAATGCATCCATTCCAACACCACAACCGGTTCATTATCGTCCGATGTTTGGAGCTTTTGGTGGCGGATTAAAAACTTCACTAACTTTTGTTTCTCAAAGTGCAATGGATAATCCTGAAGTCCATTCTTTAGGTCTCAAAAAAACACTAGAACCTGTCAAATCAACCAGAAATATTAAAAAGTCAGACATGATACTTAATGATTGGCAGCCTAATATTTCTGTCGATCCTGAAACCTATCAAGTTTTAGCAGATGGCCTTGATTTGACTTGTGAACCGGCAAAAGTTCTTCCTTTAGCCCAGCGCTATTTCCTGTTTTAAAAAATAAAGTCTACATGCAAGTCATTACTAAAAATTTAAAGAACCTAAAACTAGCGAAGAAGTTCATGGAAGAAGCTCGCCAAATTCGTTTGCCTTTTTTGGAGCGAAGTAAAAGTAGGCAGAGTTACCTTTTTGAAGACGGTGAAAAAGTTCTCATTAACTTACCACGGGGAGGTGTTATGCGTGGAGGTGATGTTTTAGTTGATGAGGATGGGAAGTTTTATCTCGTGACTTCGTTACCTGAAAATATCCTAAAGGTAAGCTCACCTAATCGGCTCAGTTTAATGAGGGCTGCTTATCACCTAGGTAACCGCCATATCCCAATTGAAGTAGGTCTTAATTATCTGCACTTAGAGGAAGATCCTGTTTTAGCTGATATGTTAAAGCAACTAGGTGTAGAAGTAACGAAAGAGTGCTTAGCATTTGAACCTGAACATGGTGCTTACGGCGGTGGTCATAAGCACGGTCACGATGAAAGCTTTGCTGAGGACTACGCTGTTGCTCAAAGTGTGTTCGAGAGCCATCATCACCCTCATCATGGGCATACCCATGATCACGACCATCCGCACTGATTGAAGAATCAAGCCATGATGTCTAATCCCAAGATTCTCAATGCAATGTTGCATTTAGCTTCACCTGCATTACCGATTGGCGGGTTTAGTTACTCTCAAGGCTTAGAATCTGCGATTAATGTTGGTCTTGTTCATGATCAGGTTTCAGCGAAAAATTGGATTCACACTAACCTCCATTCTGTGATTGCTAATGCAGAAGCCATTATTTGGGTGTATTTGTTTCAGGGATGGCAGGATTCGGATTTAGCGAAAATATCTTATTGGAATCAGTGGTTTTGGGCTTCTAGAGAGACGAGTGAATTTAGGGCTGAAACAATTCAAATGGGCTGGTCTTTGGCTAAGTTAATGCAAGAATTAGAGCGTGGAACGGATGAGCAGCTAAAGCTTTTAAAAGAGGTGAAAAAAATCACCTTACCATGCGCTCATAGTTATGCCTGTCACATTACAGGTATGACGGATAGAGAGGGATTACAAACTTATCTTTATTCTTGGATAGAAAACCAAGTGATGTCTGCTATGAAATCTGTACCGCTTGGGCAAGTCGCAGGTCAAAAAATCCTACTAGCAGTTTTGGACACTGTCCCAGATTTGATCGATGAAATATTTAGCAAGATAGCACTTCAAGAAAAACCAATTAACACTTTCTCAATGCAACTGAGTGTCTTGTCAGCAAGGCATGAAAGTCAATATTCCCGCTTATTTAGGTCTTAAAAAATGACAATTAATAGAACAAAGAAATTACCACCTCTACGTATTGGTATTGGTGGTCCTGTTGGCTCCGGTAAAACCACTTTACTAGAAATGCTTTGTAAAGCCATGTCAGAAGAATTTGATTTAGTCGCGATTACTAATGATATTTATACCAAAGAAGATCAGCGCTTACTAACGATTTCAGGAGCATTACCTGCTCAGAGAATTATGGGGGTTGAGACGGGTGGCTGTCCTCACACAGCTATTCGTGAGGATGCCTCGATTAATCTAGAAGCAGTGGATCGAATGTTGGAAAGATTCCCGGAAGCCGATATTGTATTTATTGAATCGGGTGGTGATAATCTTGCTGCGACTTTTAGTCCAGAGTTATCCGATCTAACGATTTACGTGATTGATGTTGCTGGTGGTGAAAAAATTCCACGTAAAGGTGGCCCTGGAATTACTAAATCAGATCTACTAGTGATCAATAAAATCGACTTAGCTCCTTATGTTGGCGCGAACTTAAATATTATGGAAGAAGATACCAAAAGAATGCGTCCTAATCGACCTTATACGATGACGGATTTAAAAAGGAAAACAGGGCTGAATGAAATCATTTCCTTCATCAAGGAAAAAGGGATGTTTAACGAATAAAAAGGTTAAACTAATCGTACTCGGTAGGATATCGGTGCTATCTTCCTATCAGATCAACAGCATTAAAAATAAATAATTACTAGGAGATTAGTTTGATGGTTAATCGTATGATACGAAATATTGTTTTGTTATGCCT
>CAISYI010000078.1 GCA_903889595.1 uncultured beta proteobacterium | reverse complement strand
CGCTTCGCTAAAACTGGGGCAGATCTTCTACCAAGAGCGATATCACTCAAAATTTCGTGACGATTACGTGCACCTGTCCAGTGGAGAATTTTTTCCCAAATCAAAGCAGAAATGAGACCTAGGTCTACTTCCTGATGACGCAAACTTTGTAAGAGTAATCTTTCGCCCAATTGAATTGACTCTCCGAGGCTCTTTGTTTTTAATGCGTGACGAATCGCGGCTCGAGCACGTCCAGTCCTTACAAAAGTTAACCAAGTCGGATTCGGATGCGAATAAGGAGCTGTAATGATTTCAATAATGTCACCATTTTTAATTTCAGTACGAAGGGGTAATTGATTCCCATTCACTTTGACTGCTACGCAATTATTGCCTAAATCACTATGAACCGAATATGCAAAATCAAGAGCCGTGGCACCCCTTGGTAGACCTCTAATATGTCCTTTGGGTGTGAAAACATAAACAGAATCTGGGAAGAGATCAATCTTGACATGCTCTAAAAACTCTTGAGAATCATTACTTGCATCTTCTAAATCTATTAATGATTGTAGCCATTGATGCGCACGCTTTTGCACATCTGACATCTCTTCTTTACCGTCTTTATAAACCCAATGCGCTGCAACACCTGCATTGGCGACCTGGTTCATAATTTTTGTACGGATTTGAAATTCAATTGGCATCCCAAACGGTCCGACCATCGTCGAATGAAGGGACTGATAACCATTGAGTTTTGGAATGGCGATGTAATCTTTAAACTTACCTGGCATGGGCTTAAACATAGCGTGCAAGATACCTAGGGCGCGGTAACATTCGTCGTTAGTACCAACGATCACTCGAAACCCATAAACATCTAAAACATCTTGAAAACTGAGATGTTTTGATTTCATCTTGTGATAAATACTCGCTAGACTTTTTTCACGACCATAAATATCAATTTCTAGACCAGATTTAGTAAACCATTTACGAACATCTTCCAAAATCTTATTGACGGTTTCTTTACGATTGCCACGTGCTTTTTTAACGGCCTTTTTGAGTACCTCAGAGCGCATTGGCCAGGCATTCAGAAAACTCAACTCCTCAAGTTCTCGGTAAATCATGTTGAGACCTAAACGATGCGCAATGGGCGCATAAATCTCACTTGTTTCAATCGCTATTCGGTGTCTTTTAGATTGGGACATGACCCCCAAGGTTCGCATATTATGCGTTCTATCCGCGAGTTTAACGAGGATTACACGAATATCTTTAGCCATTGCCATAAACATCTTACGAAAGCTTTCTGCTTGCGCTTCAGCATGACTTTGAAACTCGAGTTTATCTAATTTGGTTAAGCCGTCGACAAGTTCTGCCACTTTGGGGCCGAAGGTTTCAATTAACTCAGCATGAGTTCGACCCGTATCTTCAATCACATCGTGTAGTAATGCAGAAACAATGGAATTAACATCTAACTTCCACTCTGCACATAGTTCGGCTACCGCTAAAGGATGGGTAATATACGGCTCACCACTTTGTCGATACTGACCCAAATGGGCCTCATCAGAAAAATGAAATGCTTTTTTAACGAGTTTTAACTCAGCCGCAGTCAAATAATTTAGTTTCGCAGTTAAGTCTGCGATGCTAATTACTTGTAGTTTGGGAGGCTGAAGAGGTGCTGAAGTCGGTCCAAATAAATGTCTACCAGACTTCTCTAACATTGCTGCAATAATCCCGCTGGAATCAGGGACGTTCAGTAATGTTTCTTTCATCAAAGTGGATGACGGGTGTGTCCCCACAAGAGTACTCCTTATAGAGGTACTTTAGAGAGCATATCCCTATCTGTCATACCAGCTGCAATTTCACGCAAGGCGATAACAGTAGGCTTGTCTTTAGATTGAACGCGCGGCGTATGACCTTGTGCAAGTTGACGAGCACGATAGGTTGCTGCAAGTACCAAATCAAAACGATTAGGAATGCTTTTTAAACAATCTTCAACAGTAATTCTTGCCATAATATGAATCCCAATTCTTAAATGACCCTCATCTTTAAATAGAATAAGGGGTGTAATAACTTACATTCTACTCCAAACAGCACTAAATTGAATGAGAAGCTTATTAACCTTGGAGTTCACTAACCAAATTAGCGAGCTTACTCAGTTGCTGGTATGTTCTTAATCTGCTTGCAGAAACAATTTGTCGTAGTTCTAATAGTGCGATATCAAACAAATCATTGACGACTAAATAATCAGCTTCATCTAAATGGCTTAACTCTGCATGGGCTGCAGCTAATCTTTTCTCGATAGTTTTCTCATCATCTTGACCACGCCTACGCAAACGATCCTCGAGAACTGCAATAGATGGTGGCAAGATAAATATCCACGTAGCTTGTGGAACGATGCGTTGGATTTGCTGAGCACCTTGCCAATCAATCTCAAGAATGACATCTTGACCCAATTGCATTTTCTCTAAAATCCAGGACTTCGATGTTCCGTAATAATTACCATGTACCAGAGCCCATTCAAGAAAGTCACCACTTTCTTTACGCTGCAAAAACTCTGCCTCAGAAATAAAGTGGTAACTCTCACCCTCTATCTCGCCCGGCCTAGGGTTTCTGGTAGTAAAGGAAATTGACAAAGTCAGCGCAGGATCGTTAGTCATTAGAGCCGCAACCAAGGATGATTTACCCGCCCCTGAGGGCGCTACAACCAATATCATGCTGCCACTGTAAACCATCTTATGTGCTCCTCATCAGGTCATTCCAAGTTTTGCACTTGTTCACGAATTTGTTCAACGAGTAATTTTAATTCCATCGAAGCATTGCTCGTTTCTTGATGGACTGATTTTGAACCCAGCGTATTACTTTCTCGTTGTAACTCTTGCATCAAGAAGTCTAATTTTTTTCCGACTGGTCCACCTTTATCCAGAGTATTTCTAACAGCATTGAAATGGGTCTTCAAGCGAGCAATTTCTTCCTCAACATCAATTCGAACGCCGTATAAGACAACTTCTTGACGGATTCGGTCAGCTAAGTCTTCGTGATTAAAACTGCGCCCTTGCTGATCAATGCCGTTTAATACCGCCAATAGTTTTTCGGTTAACTTCTGCTGATAGGTTTGAATAATTTTAGGTAATAAAGGTTCAATCTCCAGAATCATCGCATCCATCTGATCCACTTTATTTAAAATCACATTTTTTAAAGCGTTTCCTTCAATTGCCCGGCTTTGCATGAAAAGTTTCAAGACTTCATCAAGTGCTAACAGCACAACCTCTAATAGGGCATCTTGATCTAATTCTTCTTGAATCATGACGCCAGGCCAAAGCAAAACATCTTTGACCGACAAAGGGTTGGATTGCGGCAGTTCTTTTAATATCAACGACTCCGTTGCTTTTAAAGATTGAATCAGTTGGATATTTAACTTTTGCTCTTGGGATTTAACATTCGACTCTTGGCCTGATGAATCAGCCTCTTTTTGGATATAAATCTTAATCTCGACCTTACCCCGGTTCAGTTTTTTACCAATCATCTCTCTAATGGCCTGCTCAGCAAAGCGAAGCTCATCCGGCATTCTGAAGGTAATGTCTAAAAAGCGTGAATTCACAGACCGCAGTTCAAGATGAACTTGTCCGTGATTTTTGGCTCTTAATACTAAGGGGTGACGGTAAGCCCCAAATCCCGTCATGCTATTAATCATTCGAATATTGTAAAGTGTTGCGGGCGCAAAGGTATTAAAATCAAAGAAATTGTGCAAGTCACACTACAATCACTCCTTTTAATTAAAGAAATACCATGACAACTTCAAATAGACCTAGCAAAAGACTTAATAACGAACTTCGAAAAGTACAAATCCAGCGAGGTTTTACGAAACATGCTGAAGGTTCTGTCTTGATTTCGTTTGGTGATACCCAAGTTTTATGTACCGCCAGTGTTCTAGAAAAAGTCCCACCTCACCAAAAAGGTAAGGGTGAAGGCTGGGTTACCGCTGAATACGGTATGTTGCCAAGATCAACTCATACCCGCAATGATCGGGAAGCTGCTAGAGGTAAACAATCTGGTCGTACTCAAGAAATCCAACGTTTAATTGGGAGATCTTTAAGAAGTGTCTTTGATTTAAAACTATTAGGTGAAAGAACGATCCATATTGACTGTGACGTGATTCAAGCTGATGGTGGCACTAGAACTGCCTCTATTACTGGTGGTTTCGTTGCAGCTCGGGACGCGGTTAATCAACTTCTTGAAAAAGGTCTGATTACTAAGGACCCGATCTTAGATCATATAGCCGCTATCTCAGTTGGCATCTATCAAGGTGTGCCTGTTACCGATTTAGATTATGACGAAGATTCAGCCTGTGACACGGACATGAATATCGTTATGACGGGTAAGGGTGGCATTGTTGAAATTCAGGGCACGGCAGAGGGATATCCGTTCTCACAAGCTGAACTCTTACAACTTTTAGAATTAGGCTCAAACAGTATTGGGCGTTTAGTAGAAATTCAAAAGGAAGCGTTCAATACGAAGTAATTTATGCAAACAGAATTAGACAAGCAATTATTGACCCAATTTTTAGGGTCTGATCAATTAGTTTTAGCAAGTAATAATCAAGGCAAAGTTGCCGAGTTTTCTCGACTTTTAAATCCATTAGGACTTACCGTTCTTCCCCAGGGTGATTTACAAATTCCTCCTGCGGAGGAGCCTTTTGCCACTTTTTTCGAAAATGCACTGACTAAAGCAAGGCATGCAAGCCTTGCTAGTGGAATGCCAGCATTAGCTGATGACTCTGGTATTTGTGTAACCGCGTTAAATGATGCGCCCGGAATTTACTCGGCAAGGTATGCTGGGGAAGGTGCAACAGATCAAGAAAATAACCAATTATTAATTCAGAATTTACAAGGTGTGACAAACCGAAATGCGCATTATGTTTGTGCCCTTGTACTGGTTAGAAATCCAAATGATCCGGAACCCATTCTTGTAAGTGCTCAGTGGCGAGGCGAGGTTGTCGATGATGCGCGAGGAACGGGGGGCTTTGGCTATGATTGTCATTTTTTTCTTCCACCGTTTCAAAAAACCGCAGCTGAGATTTCTCTCGAATTAAAAAACATCATGAGTCATCGTGCCCTAGCAACTGAAGAGCTTATCCAAGCCCTAATTGATCGCTCTGTCAAATGAACCTCATTCCTGAACAGCCCGTAGTCTGGTTAAAAAAATCATCTAGTAAGACCTTAGGAACCCAGTTAACCTCCCTGCCACCTCTCGCACTTTATATCCACTTTCCTTGGTGCGAAAAAAAATGTCCTTATTGTGACTTTAATTCGCACAATGCACCTGCACAAGATCAGTTTGCTGATGCGCAGACTCAATATATAGAAGCCTTAATTTTAGATTTAGAGAATTCCTTACCTCTGGTATGGGGCCGAAGAATTCGCTCCATCTTTATTGGTGGTGGTACTCCGAGCCTTATTTCTGGACCAAATCTTGATTACCTGCTGGCGGCCATTAGAGCGCGTATTCCCATGGATGCAGATATTGAAATTACTTTAGAGGCTAACCCCGGATCGGTCGAGTCTGCCAATTTTGCTGCTTACGCTGCTAGTGGTGTGAATCGCATCTCTCTGGGTATTCAGAGTTTTAATGATGAACATTTAAGTCGCCTCGGCCGGATTCATCGGGCTGATGAGGCCAGAGAAGCAATTAAGCTTGCGAAACACTATTTTCCCAAAGTGAATATCGACTTAATGTATGCTCTGCCAGGACAAACTCCGTTGCAAGCACTCTCTGATTTACAAGAAGCCTTAAGTTATGACACAGGACATGTTTCCTTGTATCACTTAACAATTGAACCCAATACATATTTTGCAAAATTCCCACCCACTATTCCGGATGAAGATACAGCTTACGATATGCAAGACCAACTTCTGGAAGAGTTAAATAAGCACGGCTATGCTCGTTATGAAATTTCAGCTTTTGCCAAACCTAATGCCCGCTGTCAACATAATGTGAATTATTGGGCTTTTGGAGATTACTTAGGGATCGGGGCTGGAGCTCATGGCAAAATTTCTTCCGCTAATCAGATTTTAAGAACCATCAAAGAGCGGCACCCAGAAACCTATTTAAAAAATATTCACTCCCCAAGTAAGGCACTCATCGAAGAGAGAGTCGTGCAAGGCACAGAGCTTCCATTTGAATTTATGCTCAATGCACTGCGCTTAATTGATGGGGTACCAAGTCATTATTTTGCGGATCGAACTGGAGTTGAAATCACGCAAATCTTGCCCCAGATGAATCTTGCCATCGAAAAAGGTTTGCTAGAAAACAACCTTCAACAGTTACAAGCGACTCCTTTAGGCTTACAATTTTTAAATGATTTACAAGAAATTTTTCTAGATGAACCGGATCTTGGCGATTAACCCAAAAGAGGCTTATGAATGATTGCAATTCTTGGCGCTGGTGCAGTTGGCTGTTATTACGGCGGCCTCATCGCTGCTAGCGGTCAGGAAGTCGTGCTCATTGCAAAACCCCAGCGTGCAAAAATTATTCGAGAACAAGGCTTACAAATCAAGTGGCCCACTTATATTCAGCATATTCAAATAAATGTAACGGATGATTATCAAGTCATTCAAAATGCCAAAGCACTTTTCATCTGCGTCAAAGCGAATCAATCTACCGCCGTCGCAAAACAGATTCAACCCTTTTTAGCAAAGAACACATTAGTCCTTAGCCTACAAAACGGCTTACAAAATGCGGCTAGGTTTGCTGAGATTTTAGGCCGCCCCATCGATGTTGCGATGATTTACGCAGCACTTTCTATGAGTGCTGAAAATGAAGTGTCTTACCAGGGTGGTGGCAAGCTAGTTCTGGGGAGGCCGATTGAATCAGATAATGCAGATCATGACTTAAATCAATTAGCCGGAATTTTTCAACGGGCTGCTTGTCAGGTCAGTATTTCATCAAATATTACGCATGACTTATGGAGTAAATGGATTATTAATTGTGCTTTTAACGCGCTCTCCGCATTAGGACAAATCAATTATCAAGACTTAGTCCAGCAAACTAATATTCCCGAAATTATTGATGCAATTGTGCAAGAGTGTTTTTCGCTTGCTAAAGCGGAGAAAGTCTCCTTAGATGAGCAATTTATCCTTAGTCAAATTCAAAATGTAGCGATTAACTGGCCACGCCAAAAATCCTCAATGGCGCAAGATTTAATGGCAAAACGCCCCACAGAAATTGCAGAGCTCAACGGCTTGGCGCAAGAAAAAGGCACCTTATTCAATGTATCAACACCCATGAATACTTTGCTAACTACGCTGATTAAAATGCAAGAACGACTTTACTTAAAATGTTGATCCAAAAAGTCGCCTAAATCATTGATCGCTTTACTTGCCTCGGGCATCATGCCAGCGAGTAATTGCCAAACATGCCACATCTTTGGCCAAACCTGAATATATGCATCTAATCCAGCTTCAAGAGCGCGGCGGTGCAATACTAAAGCATCATCTAAGAGTGCTTCATAATCTCCCACTTGAATTAGCATAGGTGGCAGGTTTTTTAAATTAGCAAACTGTGCAGAGATTAACGGATCAGTTAGAGCATGCTCCCCAGCATAAGTTTTAGCAGCATTAATTAAGCGCTGGGGATCCGCAAAAAAAGGATCTAAAGCGCGCTTGGTTTGATGCGTGGCATTACTGCTTGTTAAATCCGTCCATGGCGACAACAAACCCAAAGATACTGGCATCACATCATTAGCATCTCTCAAGACAAGAGAGGCACCAATAGCCAAGCCTGCACCTGCAGAGTCTCCTGCAAAGGCAATCGGTCGATCCACAAATTCATGTTGAATATGTCGATACAGCCCAACTGTGTCATAGAGTGCTGCAGGATAAGGTCTCTCTGGCGCTAGAGGATAGTCAAACACAAATACATCAGCACCACTAGCCTTTGCTAAATGCGTACCAATAGCTCGGTGAGATAGTGCCGAACCTAGTGCATAAACTCCACCGTGTAAATAAATCACAATGCCACGATTTTTATGCGTAAGGGGTTGAATATAGTCGCCTGCATGGATGCCAAAGGTCCTCCGCTCAAGGATAATCTCTTTTGCAAAATTTCCTCGATCTAGTGCGAGTTGATCATAAGCTAATCGACGTTGCTCAAAACTTAAAGACTTCATTTGGGCCAGTTGTCGCTTGACCTGATAGTAATAATACCTGGATCGTAAACTCTGCATAATTTGTAACTTTCTAATATTTTGGCTTTAATTTTTCTCTAAAACATTAGACATTCTTGCCAATGCCTCTCTTAAAAGCATTTGATTCGTCCCGAAATTTAACCGGAAAAAATCATTCGCACCAAATTGTTGGCCCGGTGAAACAGCAACTCCGCCAACCACAAAATCTTGGCTTAATTGTTTGTTATTGACTAGAGTAGCATCAATCCAAGCTAAATACGTTGCATCTAAATGAGCCATCTGTAAACTTGCGTGAGAATCAACCCAAGTTTTTACAATTTGTCGGTTTTGACGTAGATATTCCAACAATCCGTTATGCCAAGCATCACCACCCTGTATTGCAGCTAAACTCACCTCAAATGCAAGGGCGTTAGGACCAGGTATTAAAGTATGTAAATCTTTAGCAAATTGATTTCTTAAACTTGCATTCGGGATCACTGCCCAACCTAATCCGATACCCGGAAAATTGAAAGTTTTATTCAGTGACATGAGACTCATCGTGAAATGATCTGGATCAATGTCTTTGCCAATTGGAATATGTTGCTTTTCTGGATCTAGAATTAAATCAGCGTGGATTTCATCGGAACAAATAATGATTTGATGTTCTTGAGCTATCGCATTGATTTGTGCAATTTCAGACGCACTCAAAACGGTACCACCGGGATTGTGTGGGTTACACAACATCAGTAGACGCGTATTGGGTAAAGTCAATTTTCTGATAGCATCTAAATCGATCACCCAACGATTATTCTGTAACACATAGGAATAAGTACTAAAAGGATTCTTAGAGCCCTCTAGAGCCATTTGAAAGTGATGATATGCTGGGGCCGGTATTAGAGCGTGCTCACCTGGTTTCAGTAAATTTCTGGCAGCCATATGCAGACCGCTAACGACGCTTGGGATAAAAACTAACCAGTCTTTCTGAATGGTGTATTGATACTTTTTTAACAAGTAATCTTGGATAGCCTCTTTGAGCTCTTCCGAAGCATGCGTATAGCCATAAATAGGATGTTTTATTCTGCGCTCAAGAGCTTGAGTAATGCACTCTGCCACAGCAAAATCCATATCGGCCACCCACAAGGGAATCACATCTTTGGCATACTTATCCCACCTTACCGAGTTGGTATTTTGGCGAGAAATGAATTGGTCAAAACGGTTCATCTTCCTACTTTTTAAAAAAACCTGCAAGGACACTGAATCCCTGCAGGTTAATGGATGGAGTTACAAGCAGGTATTTACTTAATGCTTTTTATATTGAGTTGCCCCAAATAACATTTCCTTAGCTTTATCATCATGCATTGGCACTCTTAAGCTTTGCAAAACCTCAACACCACGCATGACTGCAGGACGCTCGCTAATCTGAGTAAACCACTTATATAAATGTGGGTAGTCCGTAATTTCAACACCTTGATTTTTCCAAGAACGTAACCATGGGAAAATCGCGATATCCGCTATGGAGTATTCGTTACCAGCAATGAAAGGATTTTGGGCTAATTGCTTTTCAATCACACCGTAAATACGTTTAGATTCATTTGTATAACGATTGATAGCATATTCAATTTTTTCAGGAGCGTAAATTCTAAAATGGTGAGTTTGGCCCAGCATCGGACCAACGCCACCCATTTGGAACATTAACCATTCCAATACCTTAAAACGATCATGATCATTTTTAGGCATAAATTTACCAGTTTTCGCAGCCAAGTACATCAAAATAGCACCTGACTCAAACAAGCTAATAGGTTGATTACCAGGACCAGCATTATCAACCATTGCAGGAATTTTATTGTTAGGGCTAATTTTCAAAAACTCTGGCTTAAATTGATCGCCTTTTCCAATATCGATTGCATGAACATCCCAATCACGACCAAGTTGCAGTCCACACTCTTCAAGCATGATATGAACTTTGTGTCCGTTCGGGGTCGCCCATGAATAAAGCTGAATCGGAGCTGGTTGTTTATTAGTATCAGTCATGGTTAATCACAATCTATAGGTTACGTGCAAGTTATCGCCGCAAGAAAATATGCTTAAGCGTTTGCTATTGGGTTACTGAGGATACCAATTTTTTCAATCTCAATTTCACAAACGTCGCCCTCTTTCATGAAAATAGGAGGCTTTCTAGCATATCCAACTCCTGCAGGCGTACCAGTAATAATGACATCACCCGGCTCAAGAGTCATCACTTCAGAGAGGATCACTAATACTTGGGAGACAGAGAATAAAAAGTCAGCTGTATTACCATCTTGTAAAACTTGTCCATTTAAGCGAGCTTGGATTTTTAAACCATCTCCACCAGCAGGCAATTCATCTTTAGTCACGAGCCATGGACCAAAACTACCGGTCTTATCAAAGTTCTTACCTAAAGTCCACTGTGTTCCCTTACGTTGAAAATCTCTCACAGAACCGTCGTTGTAACAAGAATAGCCAGCTACAAAATCCAAAGCATTTTCTGCGGTTAAGTGACGCGCTGTTTTACCAATGATCACTGCTAATTCAGCTTCGTAGTCAAAGCGCTCCGAAGACTGCTTAGGCACTAGCATTGGTTGCTGATGGGCAACTTGGGAGGAGTTAACACGAATGAAAAAACTTGGATGATCTGGAGTGGCATGACCACCTTCTTTTGCGTGATCAGCATAATTGAGACCAACGCAGATAATCTTACTTGGGTTCGCAATTAAGATGTCGTACTTTAAACCTGCAATAGATGCAACCGCATGAGCTGGGGCATTCTTTAAAATCTCCGCTAACTTTACTTCCCAGTCGGCTTGAGATAGTAAATCAACCATATCATTGGCGTGCGCATAACCAGCTAACTCTAAATCGATATACTCTTGTTCGTTCTTCAACAAACCTAAAGTGGCTTTACCTGCTTTTTCAAATGTAAAAATTCTCATGTATCTCTCTTAAAAAAAGACTCTTTAGTTCCTAAAGAGTCTATCAGTCAAAAATAAAATTGTTTAGGCTTGTTATTACGCTTCGTCGATTACTGGGTTACTTAAAATGCCCATACCTTCTACTTCGACTTCACATACGTCTCCAGCCTTCATAAATACTGGTGGCTTTCTTGCAAAACCTACTCCTGCAGGCGTACCAGTAATAATCATATCGCCTGGGTGTAATTCCATACCCTCTGAACAAGCGACTACTAACGTAGCTACGTCAAAAATCATATCGCGCGTATTGGCCTTTTGCATCACTTGTCCATTCAAACGCGTAACAATGTCTAAACCAACAACACCTGGAGGCAATTCATCGGCAGTAATAAACTCTGGACCGAAACCGCCGCTGCGATCGAAATTCTTACCCCACATCCATTGGCTTGAACGGAATTGGAAGTCACGAATGGAACCATCATTAAACAAGCTATAGCCTGCTACGTGGTCTAGGGCATTTTCCTTGGAAATATATTTACCACCTTTACCAATAATGGCAACAATTTCGCCTTCATAATCAAACTCTACTGAAGCCTTTGGACGCTCGATTGCAACACCATGTGCCACCCATGAAGTAGGATAGCGGTGGAATAAAACCGGTTGTGTTGGCGGTGTGAAATTTCCTTCATGCGCATGATCAACGTAATTCAGACCAATAGCAAATGCTTTATGTGGATGATGTAATGGAGCCATTAACTGAACGCTAGATAAAGGCAGACGAGTTGTCGCTTTTTCTAATGCAGCCCTAGCAGAAGCCATACCAGCAGCGCCGTGACGTAATAGTTCATCCAGAGTTCCAGGTAAACCTAATTCGGTTAAGTTAATAACTTCATCACCAACTCTAGCGCCAAGTGCAGGATGACCATCAGGGGTCTTAAAGCGTACAAATCTCATCGTGTTTCCTTAAAAAAAATTAAAAAATCTAAAAATGAAGCAACTCATTACTAATTACCTAAGCCTTTTTTAATAAAGCTAGAGCATTACGGTATTTTATCTGCTCAAGCAACTCATTACTAAAGCCTTGTTGATTCAATGCCTCAACTTGAGTAGCAATTGGAACATAAGGGTAGTCGCTACCATACGTAATTTGGGTAGGTGGAATTAACTTTAGCAATGCTGCCATGCTGGATGGGTGGGTTGCATTCGCTGTATCGTAATAAAGTCTTTTCAACTCGGCTTCAATACCGTTGGGTGCAAATTTTGCGGTAGATTCCTTATTTCCGTGAAAATAATTAATTCGTCCGGCAAGCATCGGAATGGTTCCACCAGCATGCGAAAACAACCACTTAATATCTCTAAACTTCAGTAAGGAGCCAGTTAACAACAAGTTCACTACAGCTCTAGTCGTATCGTGCGGCACTTCAATCACTGACCCGTAAGTACCGGTATCAAGCCTACCGCAACAGGTTGCTGTCAAGGGGTGAAAATAGACAACGGCTTTACGACGATTCAACTCTTCAAAAATAGGCGCAAAGGAAGGATGACCCGGCCATTTATCGCCATAATTCGTTTGAATACCAACACCATCTGCCTTAAGCACATCAAATGCGTAATTAATTTCCCGTAATGAGCTTTCTACATCGACCATTGGAATCGCAGCAAAGAGTCCAAATCGTCCAGGATATTTTTTAACCATCCCAGCACCGTATTCGTTCACTTCTCTGACGATATCGATGATGCGAGGCAATTCGAAGTTAAACCATACTCCAGGGGTTGAAGCTAAAGATAAGATTGATTTTTTTACTCCACCAGCGTCCATGGCTTCAACTGCTTTGTCTTGTGTCCAAGCTACTTGGGTTGGGAAATGAGGAATATTGTATTTATCATCCCAGTCCAACCATGCTTTTTGATAAGACGGTGAATAAAAGTGATGGTGCGTATCAATTACTTGTTGTTCAGCAGCAAATGCAGAACTTAGATTGAATGCTCCAGCTCCACCGATAGCAGCCCCGGCACCCAAACCACCCAATTGTTGAATAAAGCTTCGGCGACTTGTTTGACTTTCCTGACCATCATGTAACTTTAATCCATTACAAGCACAACTGAATTGACGGCATTGCTGAGATGA
This sequence comes from uncultured beta proteobacterium, assembly GCA_903889595.1. GTDB lineage: Bacteria > Pseudomonadota > Gammaproteobacteria > Burkholderiales > Burkholderiaceae > Polynucleobacter. The sequence goes on along the minus strand of CAISYI010000078.1, from coordinate 13,837 downwards.
ATTTATCATGAGTTATACCTTTTTTATAAGCTAGGTGGAAAGCCAACTTTTTGCGGCCATAGATTTTCAAAAGGATAGACGCTCACCGTTGCATAAACTCCAGCTTTTGTAAAAGGCTCGTTACGAATCCATTCATTGGCTGCTGCGCGATCCGGAAAATCAATCACAAGCAAGCTGCCTACCATCTCTTGATCATCATCCGACTTCAACGGTCCTGCAAAAGCAACTTTATCGGCCATTTTTGCTAAATAATCTTTATGTATTGGGCGAAGCTCTAGTCGCATCGCTGTTGCATTGGGTTTGTCAATTAAATGAAATGCAAAAATCATTACTATCTCCTCAGAATTTTTTTCTTATTTTTAAATAACTTTTAAGATGATTAATTAGTCGGTGTGCGATTCGTTACAAACGCTTGACCACTGGCTTCATAATTTAAACCAAAGTCCGTCTTCACATCGGGCCCCCAAGCATACAAAGAGTCATCTGGTGGATGATTTGCTGCTGGCCAATCGATGGTATGCGGCACAAAATCAATATCGAAGCTATATTCACAAAAGCCACCCCAAGGATCTTGAATGTAACGGAAGTAATTAGAGCCTAATACATGACGCCCCACTCCCCAACCTTCTTTAAATCCAGCAGCTGCCATTTGCATGGAACCTAAGCCGACTTCATCAATTGAGTCAACTGCCCAACTTGCATGATGAAAACCATAATCATCCGACTTTAGAAAAGCCAGTAAATGGTGGTCACTACCATGTGGTGAATGAACAAAGGCAATTAAATCGTCTCCGGCTGAATCCGACATTCTCAGTCCTAATAACTCTTCGTAAAAAGCTAGAGAAGCATTCACTGACTTAGTGAATAAGAGGACATGAGATAAATATCTAGGATGAACCTTTTGAACTTTAGATTTATTGGGTGATCTACCTGCACCATTGGATTCCGGCGCAAAGGTTCTATTTGGCGGCATCGAAGGGGAAGATTTTTCACAAACCTTTATTTGTATTGGAAAACCATCAGGTGTATTAATCCACAGTCCATCTGGGCTTGATGGGTCCATTGATGCAACGGTTTGGATACCTTTTGACTTAAAGTGATTTTTGAACGCCTCAAAATCCTCTGCGTAAACACCCATCGTCAGCCATTGCAAACGTTTTTTGGGTCCTAAAATCACGCGTCCATAGCGGTGGGCACTGCTGAAGGTATAAAGTCCTAAAGCATCTCCCTCATGTTCGACACGTAGCCCAAACAATGAATAAAATTCTTCTGCCACATCTAAATTAGGCACTGAGATGACAAACTCATCGACTGAATGAACGGCTAAGACACCAAGTCTTTTTGTTTGTGCCATTGTTAAAGGCTTATTCATCCTTATTCCCCTTTATATTTAATCTATATTTTCTCTATTTTAATAGTTGTTCTACTTTACTCCAAAATAAATGCTATTTTTGAATAAAGTAAAAAAAACCGCTTTTTTCTAAGCGGTTTTTTAAGCTCAATTTTATAATTTTTTTATTCTACAAAACGATCAGGTACGTACATTTCCGCTGGAATTGGGCCGCGGATGTAATCAGGGTTGTGTACTCGCTCGGGCAACTCTATTTGTGGATGATCCACATCGCCATATGGAATTTGGGATAGAAGGTGACTGATACAGTTAATGCGAGCTTTTTTCTTATCATTTGCAGCAACGATCCACCATGGTGAAGACGGCGTATGCGTTTTTTCCAACATTGTTTCTTTGGCTTTGGTATAAATTTCCCAACGGGCGCGAGACTCTAAATCCATTGGTGAAAGTTTCCACTGTTTGAGCGGGTCATTAATTCTCATTGTGAATCTTAAATATTGCTCATCATCAGAAATAGAGAACCAATATTTAATCAAAATAATTCCAGAGCGAATCAACATATTTTCAAACTCTGGAACGTCGTTGAAAAATTGATCATATTGTTCATCAGAACAAAATCCCATAACCTTTTCTACACCAGCACGGTTGTACCAACTTCTGTCGAATAAAACAATTTCACCACCCGCAGGTAAATGGGATACATATCTCTGAAAATACCATTGTGTTCTCTCACGCTCGTTTGGCGCTGGTAATGCAGCAACTCGACAAACGCGCGGATTTAATCGTTGAGTTATACGTTTGATTGCTCCACCTTTACCTGCAGAGTCACGCCCCTCAAACAAAACAACTACTTTTAATTTTTTATGGACAACCCAGTCTTGTAGCTTTACCAACTCGCCCTGTAGCCTTAATAGTTCTTTAAAGTAGGTTAACCTTTTTTCGCGTGACTCACTTGACTCAGCATTACTAAGTCGATCATCATCTAACTCCATTTCAAGCTCTTCGTCTAAGCTATCGAGCATTTCTTCGTGCATTCGTAGTGTGAAATCAGAATTTGTCATGGTGTTCCTTCAATTAAGTAGATTTTTCCAAGTTTCTCAATTATTTATTACATTTTGGTGAATCTTAATGTAAAACCTCTTTTTTTAGGCATTTCTAAAATCCCAATTAATTAGTTTTTGTTATGATGATCTCAAATAAAACTCGAAACTTTATAGTCATTTAAAGTTGCTTGGTAAATTCATCTCCTCTGGTCATTGGAAAAAGGAATAAGTATGTCGAATCTTAAAACGGTTTTAGTTACAGGCTCTACAAGCGGCATTGGCGAGGGAATAGCTAAACATTTTGCTGCGTTAGGTCACAATATTATTTTGAATGGCTTCGGTGATACCTCGGTGATTGAAAAACTACGCAATGACATAACCGAACAATTTGGTGTCAATGTGCGTTACTACGGTGCTGATATGTCGAAGGTTGCCGAAATTGAGGCGATGATTAAGCAGGTGGAGGCCGAATTTGGGTCTATTGATATTTTAGTGAACAATGCGGGGATTCAACAAGTTTCTCCAGTAGAAAACTTTCCAGTAGATAAATGGGATGCTATTTTGGCCATCAATTTGTCAGCTAGTTTTCATACGATTCGTTGCGCTCTCCCAAAAATGAAAGAAAAAGGCTGGGGAAGAATTATCAATATTGCCTCCGCCCATGCTTTAGTAGCGTCTCCTTATAAATCTGCCTATGTTGCAGCAAAACATGGCATTGCTGGCCTCACTAAAACCGTAGCGCTGGAAACTGCCACTTTTGCTATTACGATGAATGCAATCTGCCCTGGCTATGTATGGACGCCGCTAGTGCAAAAGCAAATTCCTGAAACTGCAAAAACGCGCGGTATTACTGAAGAACAAGTAATTAATGATGTCATGCTACTGGCCCAACCCACCAAAAAATTTGTCACAATTGAGCAAGTTGCAGCTTTAGCTGGATTTCTAGCTTCCGACATTGCCGCCTCTATTACTGGCTCGATGATTCCTATTGATGGTGGTTGGACTGCTCAGTAAAAAGTTTCTACATCTATTTCTGCCCCATTAGTACTATTTTCATCTAGTACTAATGCATGGTAGTAATAAGTTGTTTTTTTGTTGTGATCGCTAAAATATTTGTTATTAATCGGTATGGCCGATCATTTCGAATCAAATGACAAACTAAGAATTGTTAATACTTAAAAGGCTAAGAAACAAAACTAAATAATATAACCAAAAATTTTCAAAATAAAATTTAATTTTTTGTGTTTTCTAGAAAACTTTTTTGTCTTTTTTTTAAAATTAGTATTAAAATATGAATACGTTCTAAATTATTTAATAACAATATACTACTGATATTAATTTAATTAACCATTTAAGTACTATTTTTAAGGACTTTTTAGTTAAAAAAGTTGTTTTTTATAGGGTCCCAAAAAATCCAAAGAAATTTAGCATTCATTGGAGATATTTGCTTTGAAATTTTGAGAAAAAACTTTATACTAGGGGTAATTAAAGTTTTTAACTAAACGCAGGGTTTAGTAAAAATTGAAAGATGTTCGTAGGCAAGGGGAAATTAAATGCTAACTAATAAAACATATATGCAAAAAATCAATGAGCAGCGTCAAGATATGGAATTACGTTCTTCAGTGGATAGCTACTTGGAATGGATTAAAACTCATTTTAAAGAAAGCTTATACTCTTCTGGTTCATGGGACGAAGAAAAAGTTAATCTTTATTGCGACGGCGTATCTATCGCTAGTAGAGATAAGTTTTTACAAGTGGTTGTTGGTAAGAATAAAACGCACATCTACATTGCAAAGAGCAACAGTAACAGCAATGGTAACGTGTTAAAGCGTGGCGATCTTATCAAGAAAACATTGCTTGGAAGCCCAAATCCAAAAGTGGTTATCGGCAACATCCTGGAAGATAACTTCGCTTTTAATTAATTAAACAAATACTAAAAGACTTGCAATAAAAAATCATATAAGTCATGTCTTAAAAATTTGTTTTACTCTACTAAAAGCACTTTAAAGTCAGAATTTAATTTTTTGACTTCAGCTGTTTTAACTCAATTTCCCTAAAATAATAATTCTGAAACGTACTTGTTGTTTCTAGGCTTAAATTAATCCACACTTTTTCTAAATTAATACAGTTCAAACTGCTCTTCCAATAGAAGATTTGGATTGGGTTTTTCAAAATTTAGTAGAACTTATTCTCGACCCAAATTACCCAATCCTTTACTCTAAGAGGCGTCAGGTTGCGCGCTAGGCTTAGCTAACTGAAATTCTGGTAGTTGCAAACAATGTTGATTGATTTTTGAAATAATAGGCCATACCGAAAGATCAACGTTAAAGCGAGTGGCTGTTTCAACTTGTGCGATCAGATAAACGTCCGCAATAGTCGGTGTATCACCACAGCAAAAATGACCAAAATAACCATGCCTACTTAGTTGCGATTCAAACGCGTTGAAACCGTCAATAATCCAAGTTTGACACCACTCATTAATTGCTTTCTCATCTTGGCCCATTTCTTTGCGCAGTCGCTCTAATACTCTACGATTACTCAGTGGATGCATATCGCAAGCAACAATCGCAGATAAAGTCCTGACATAGATTCTTTGTTTACTATCCGTTGGAATTAAAGCGGGCGTTGGATAGGTTTCTTCCAACCATTCAATAATTGCAGGTGTTTGGGTTAAAACTTCATCACCTACGATTAAGGCTGGCACAAATCCTTGAGGATTGATTTTCTTAAACTCTTCACTGAAGTGCGCTTCTTTACGAAGATCTACAGGTAAATATTGGGATTCCAAACCTTTTAAATTCAAAGCGATTCTTAAACGGTGAGAAGTGCCACTTCTAAAAAAACTATATAGCTGCATAACTTACTTTCAATATTTATTTAGTACGATTTTCAAATACACCAAGTTTCTTATGCAAAGGTGTTTCATCAGCGATAAAGATAAAACAGGGATCTGTGCTCGAAGTATTCTTAATTTGGACAGGTGTATAACCTGGGGCGCAACAGGTATCGGCCTTAATTAATTGAAAAGATTGCTCGGAGATGGTAATTTCTGAGGATCCTTCAATCATATGAAACACCATCGCTGGTGACCTCACTGGCAAGGAAACTTGTTGTCCGGGACGAACCATCATTGCGTAAAAACCTAAAATATTTTCAGCATCAAGACCCGTTTCAGGATTGATGTAGGTGACCTGTAGAAAATCCATTTCTGGAAAATCTTCACCCATCGTCACTAAGGTTTGTCGCACATCCATCCATGGATAGCGGTACATAGCATAGGGTTTGTTTGAGCGATCAAACATAGGAGTCGGAACGACCCCACCAAAGCGATACTTTGAACCATTTGAATTTTTTGACTGTTCTTGCTTACCGCTTTCTTCATGATAAGAAGCTTCAATATAGTAGACGATGGGGAGATCCAATACATCTAACCAGATGACAGGATCTGTACCATCGTGACCATGTTCGTGCCACATACCCGTTGGTGTCAAAATTAAATCACCGCGGCTCATTGGGCACTTTTCACCCTCAACAGTTGTGTAAGCACCCTCGCCCTCCACAATCATCCGAATGGCGTTGGGAGTGTGCCGATGGGCAGGTGCCCATTCACCTGGTAAGAGTAACTGCATCCCTAAATAAATAGCCGAACTAGCTTGCATTTTCTCTAAGGTATGGCCTGGGTTAGCTAAGACTAAAACTCTACGTTCTGCTTTTTCAATCGGCGTTAATTCACCAGCCTCAATTAATAAAGGTTTTATATTTGCATATCGCCAAACCGTCGGTTGCGTCCTGGGAGATGGCTTATGAGGAGGCATGACACCTCTTAAACTTGGCCATAATGGAACCAAATTTTGTTCTGTCAACGCATCACGATATTCTTGCGGTAAATCTTCTAATTTTCCTAAGTCTCTCAAACTTTTCTCCTAAAAGAATTAACTTTTAACTAAACAATTGTCCACTTTCCAACCATATAACCAGTCACATGCCTTATAAAATTCTTGCTGCGTACGACCAGCCCATAATGAATTTCTCACCAGGCGCTCTACTCCACTAGCATGGTAAATTCTACCCATTTCTCTAGACATTAAAACAATCCTTGCGGTTCTCGTTATTCGAGAGCGTTGATAGAGGTCAAAGGCTTTCGCAAAATCTAAATTATTCAAAGTATCACAAACTCTTAATGCTTCACCGAGCGTAACAGCATCCTCAATCGCCATACAAGCACCTTGAGCAAGATATTGCAAAGTAGCATGAGCAGCGTCTCCTAATAAAGTCACGTTACCAAAGGTCCATTGACCAATCGGATCACGATCTGCTGTAGCCCACCGCTTCCAAGACTTTGGTAATTCAATCAACTGACGCGCTTTAGGACTAATGTCCTGAAAGTAAGTTTCTACCTCAGCATAACTACCCTCCGTCACACTCCACACTTCAGTATTACGACTATGAAAAGTAACCACCACGTTAAATTGCTCACCACCCCGAAGGGGGTAATGCACTAAGTGACAATTTGGGCCAACCCAAATACTGGCGGAATTCCATGATAAATCAGCTGGAAAGTCTTTTTTATCCACCACAGCACGGTAAACGACATGACCTGAAACCCTTGGCTGGTCGCCTACATATTGTTCCCTTATTGCCGATTTAACGCCATCAGCGCCAATGGCTGCTAAGCCTTCGTAGCGATTTCCTTGTGAATCAATCACTGTGACGCCGTGCTCATTTTGCTCTACACGAGCAACGGTTGTAGAAGTTTTAACCTCAATTCGGTCAGTCTCTAAGGCCCCTTCTAAAAGGGATAAATGCACATCAGCACGATGACAAACAGCGTAAGGGTTACCATAGAAGTCGATGAACTCTTGACCTGTTTTGATTTCGCCTACTAATGACTCATCCACGGCATCATACATCAGCATATTGTCTGTATAAACTGCCCTTGCACGTCCCCGCTCGCCTACACCTAATGCATCCAAAGCCGCAAAGGCATTAGGGCCAAACTGAACCCCAGCGCCAATTTCTCCAAGCTGTGCAGCTTGTTCTAGCACCAAGACTGCAAAACCTTGCTTTGTCAAAGCAAGTGCTGCAGCAAGTCCTCCGATACCACCTCCACAAACAATCACCGGTTTTGTTAATGCATTTGCCATCTCAATATTTTCCTTAAAAATGAGGTAGATTTGAATTCAACAATTTTAGTCTAATCGCGAACATTACACACGACGATAGAAGTATTCGCTCTCTCCACGCGATCCAAGGAACGAGAGGAAGGCATACCTTCCTTCCGATCAGGATTCAGCTAGGCAGAATTCCTCAGCCTAAATTAGCTACTTGACGATTTTTTCGAAAGATTTGTAAAGCAATCACAAGCACAAAGCCAACGATACCAATAACGTCTGCTTCGATGGATGGGTAGGCTAAAGCCACCCCAGACAGTATCAGAACCCAACGCTCAAAGAAGTTATCTTTAACAATAAACCAGCCTTGTAAACCACCAGCTAAAGCAATAACACCAATCACAGCCGTGGCAAAAGACTCAAAAATAAGGAGCCAATTGGCACCCGCTAAGGCAGTAGTTGAGCCCATGAGTAATAAACTTACTCCAGACTTATCCAGCACAAACATAAAAGGAACTAATATTGCAGGGGCAACATACTTCCAAGTTTGCAAGGTTGTTTTATAGGGGTCGCCCTTACATATTGCTGCTGCAGCAAAAGGTGATAAAGCGGTAGGAGGTGAAACTTCAGATAGTACCGCGTAGTAAAAGATAAACATGTGCGCAGCAAAAGCAGGAACCCCTAAATTAATCAGCGCGGGCGCTGCAATCACGGCACAAATAATATAAGAAGCAGTTACTGGGACTGCTAAGCCAACAATCCAAACAATCAACGCGGTAAAGATCGTCGTTAACAATAAAGAGCCACCAGAGTATTGAATGACGATACTACTAAACTTCAGACCCAGACCTGTCAAGGTCACCGTACCCACAATTAAACCAGCACCAGCACAGGTCACCGCAATCGCCAAAACGCCAGTGGACCCACTCGCTAGGGCTTTAACTAAATTAGATTGATACAAGCCTTTAAAAAACGGTTGCTTACCTTTGATAAAGTCCCAAGACAAAATTGCTGTATCTGAGCGGATCATACTTGAAATAGCTGATGTCACCGTTGCCCAAAATACAGCCATGACCGGTGAAAATCCAATTAACATGAATACCACAATAGAAATAAGAGAAAAGAAGTGGTACCAATATTTTTTGGTCAAGTTCCAAGCAGTGTCGACTGCATCAATTTGTTGTAAATGGAGTGAGTATTTACGAACATCGATTTCTACCATGACAAATAGTCCTAGATAAAATAGGATCGTCGGAATCGTCGCCATTAATAAAACATCTAAATAAGATATCTTAAGAAAATCTGCAATCAAAAACGCAGCTGCCCCTAAAACTGGAGGAGAAATAATTGCTCCTAAACCACCTGCGGCGAGTAAACCACCCGCAGCATTTTTATCGTAGCCTATTTTATTTAACATACTTGCAGCTACTGAACCCACGGTAACAGTAGTTGCCACACCAGAACCCGATGGGCCACCTAGTAAGAAAGAGGACATCACAATCGTGCGACCTACCCCAGAACTTTTTCCGCCCATGGCTGCAAATGAGAAATCAATGAAGAATTTTCCAGCGCCGGTAAATTGTAAGAAAGCACCGAAAATGGTAAATAAAATGATAAGTGTTGAGGAAACATCAATCGCTGTACTAAAAATTCCCTCTAAGGTCATATACATATAACCTACTAAGCGTGACACATCGTAGCCTTTATGCGTCCAAGGTGCTGGTAAATAATTGCCAAAAAGTGCATACGCTAAAAAGCCTAAAGTGACACTGAGTAAAATCAGCCCATTGGTACGTCTCAAGGCTTCTAAAATTAAAAAGATAAATCCTACGCCAACATACAAATCTAGGGGGTCTGGACTGGTATTACGATCCATGAAATCATCGCCACCTGTCAACACGTAGTAAACAACGCCAATCGAGGCAAATGCCATGATGACATCCCACCACATCAATCTATTTTTAAATTTTGATGCAATCGGAAAGCTCAAGTACACCAAAAATAAAACAATCCCGACGTGAACCGTTCTGAGAACTTGGGTCGGCACAATCGAGTAAGCCGCGTACAAATGGAATAAAGACATTCCCACTGCAACAAGGGTAATCAGAACTCCAATCCAACCTCTGTAATCATTCGCATCACCTTCTTCTTGTTTAATGAAAGAATCGAGTTGTGCTTGCGTTAAGTCATCAATTTCAGATGAACTAGAGGTTGGTGTCGTCATAGTTATATTTTAAAAACCTATTGAAGATGGGATGCAGAATAAAGAAATTAATCTACCTTTACGCCTTTTTCTTTAAAGTATTGCAAAGCGCCTGGATGAAAAGGCACCACTGCAGCATTCGTTTTTTGCGCTTCTAGCTTAATATTTTTGTACTCTGCATGCACATTAATTAACTCAGGCAATTTATCGAAAACTGTTTTTACAATGTTGTATGCATCTTTATCTGACATCGTTGCATTGACAAACAAGATATTGGCAACAGAAGCGATTTGGTTATCTTTTGCCATACCTGAATACATCGTTTTAGGAATCACATCTTTGAAATAAATACTGCCATATTTTTGATTCATTTTGGCGACAGTATCGTCATGATCAATCATGGAAATTTTCATGCCTGGGGAATTAGCAAGGTCAGTCACAGCTGCAGTTGGCAAACCGCCCACCCAGAAGAAAGCGTCAATCTTGCGATCTTTGATTGCGTTGACTGACTCTGCAGCCCCTAAGCGCTCTCTTTTAATATCTTTATCTTTGTCTAAACCAGCGGCTTCTAGTAAGCGAAAAGCCATGACTTCGGTAGCACTACCAGGACTGCCGGTACTAACGTGCTTTCCCTTTAAATCGGCCGTAGTCTTAATCCCTGTACTCTCAACACTAACCAAGTGCATACGGTTCGGATAAAGAACTAAAAGAGCACGAATATTTTGTTTCTTATTAACAAATTTACCCTGTCCACTAAAAGCATCTTGAGCAGCGTCTGTCATCCCAAAGCCAATATAAGGCTTACCTGAACCGACTAAATTAATGTTATCAACCGTACCGCCTGTTACTTCTGCAGTTGCTTGCATATTCGGTAAATATTTCGATAAAACAGCCGCTAGTCCACCGCCCATTGGATAGTAAACCCCACCCGTGCCACCGGTGGCGATTGAAACATTTTCTGCCTGCACAGCGCACGTGAATGCCGTGAGTGCAAGGGTCATTGCTTTGAGTGTTTTAATGATTCTGTATTTCATGTTAGCTCCCAATCAAAAGTATAGGTATGAAGTTGAAATTAAAGTCCTGGCATATCAAATTGAATCGCATCTAAATCTGTAAATAGTTTTTCCTCTACATCCTTGGTTAAAGTCAGAAGTGGCGGGCAGAGTTTTAACCATTCATGATTACCAGAATACCTAGCACAAGCCGCCTTCATTGCTGGAATCATGGGGTATTTAGCAAAAGTTGTTCTGACAACATCTAAGCCGGCTTGCAACTCCTCTGCATTTGCATCTTGCCAATGCGCTGCTAAATGGGCAATCGCTGCGGGATTCACATTAGCTGTTGCAGAAATACAGCCAGCCCCACCCCCTCTTAGAGTTCGGAGTAAGAAGCTCTCACTTCCAGCATAGACCCGAAAGCCCTTTGGACTCAATGCCTCTAAACAAGATTTGGTGTATTCCCAATCACCAGAACTATCTTTCATACCAACCACGGTATTGGGATAAGCAGCAACTAGGCGCTCTAACAAAGTTACTGGAATCCCAAACTTGACCACTGGCGGAATATTGTAAATATAGATTTTTAACTGATCACTACCCACCTTCTCAATGATTTGGGAGTAGTAGGCAAATAGACCATCTTCAGCCGGATCTTTATAGTAAAAAGGTGGCAACATCAGTGCGCCGGAACAGCCGAGTTCAAGCGTAGCCTTTGTCATCGTCACTGCGTCATCGACAGCACAGGCACCCGTGCCTGGCATCATTTGATTAGCCGATAGGCCGTGACTAACTAGATATTCCAGTGCATTGATCTTTTGCGTAGCAGAAAAAGAATTACCTTCCGAGTTAGTGCCAAAAACGGCTAAGCCAACATTACTTTTTTGTAACCAAGCACATTGCTTGGCAAAAAGTTCTAATGAAATTTCGCCATCCGACCGAACTGGGGTTAATACTGGTGAAAGAACTGCGGGTAAAGTACTAGGGTGAAGTGCCACGTAAATCTCCAATTTGTTATTTTTTAATAAGATTACACTAGTTTATTTGAACTTTTGAGTTATTTGAGATAAAAGACATTCATCATTTGTTGTTATCTTTTAAAGTCACTTCACAATGAAGTAATACACCATCAATTTTCAGGTTTAATATTTGCTTGCTTCACAATTTTGGCCCAATTACTCGTCATACTCATGACTTCACTCGTCCAAGATTGAGAGCTTCCGCCTACAGGAAAAAATCCCAACTCTAACAATCGTTGCTTCATTTCGGGGGATTGTAAGGTAGCATTCAAAGCGTTATTTAATTTTTGTACATTTTCTTTAGGCACGCCTGCAGGTAAAAATATCCCCCAAACAATATTAGCATTTACCTCTGGATATCCTTGTTCAGCAAAAGTTGGTACTTGAGATAAAGCGTCCGACCGCTTGTCGCTAGTGATTCCCAATCCTAATATTTGGCCTGACTCTACATAAGGCTTGGCTGCCCCAACGGTAGTAAATAAAATACTGACATGACCACCTAAGGTATCTGTCATAGCAGGACCAGCGCCTTTATACGGCACATGAACTAAATCGATACCAGCAACTACCTTGAGCATTTCACTAGCCATATGACCGCCAGTACCAAATCCTGCAGAGGCATAACTGAGCTTTCCGGGAGATGACTTAGCAAGAGCAACAAATTCTTTGAGATTTTTAAAGGGCATCTTGGTTGATGCCAACATAATTGAAGGTGTTGAGACCAATTGAATCACTGGAATAAAGTCTTTTTGACTTTCGTAGGGTAATTTTGTAAAGAGGCTAGGGTTCACTAAAAAAGCCATATCCACAATCAAGGCAGTGTAGCCATCTGGGGCGCTTTTCGCTACAAAATCCGTGCCTAAAATAGTACTTGCTCCAGGCTTATTTTCAACAATAATGGACTGACCTAAATTTTCAGCCAGTTTATTTTGCATAGCACGAATAATGATGTCTGATCCACCACCTGGTCCGTAAGGAACGATCACTTTTACAGGGCGAGCTGGGTATGAATTCGAAGGAGCATCTGCGGCGATTGCAAATGAATTTTGCAAGCTCAACAGAATGATCATACTAAGTTGCAGTAGAAATTTTTGTCTCATGAATACTCCAATTATTTTATTATTCTGCTCATCCAATCCATTAAGCAGCATGGATTTGCTTTTCTTACTCATAGTATGCTTGAGATTAATCGTTAAAACACTTCATAGTTTCCCTAAGCAAAGAATCGCTGAAAAATATATCGATTAAAATGGACAATATTCTTAGAACTAGAGACCTTGATATGCTTAAAAGCCAAATCCTTATCAAATTTCATTTCCTAGCATTGTTTTGGCTATTGATCCCATCAATTAGTTACGGAGATACTAGTTATCCAAACCATTCAGTACGGCTGGTCATTCCCTTTGCAACTGGTGGAAGTAATGATATTGTGGGTCGCTTTATTGCAGATCAGCTCTCCAAACGTTTAGGTGAGCCTTTTGTTGTCGATAATCGTGGTGGAGCGGGAGGCACGATTGGTTCTGATTCAGTTGCAAAATCAAAGCCAGATGGCTATACCTTGTTACTCATTTCCACACCGCATACCGCCAATGCTTCGCTTTATAAAAAACTCCCCTATCACCCTATCAAAGATTTTGTCCCCATTGCAAGAATTGGTACCGCGCCTCAGGTCATTAGTGTTTACCCAGGTCTGCCCGTTAAAACCTTACCAGAACTAATTGCCTATGCAAAAGCTAGGCCAGGTCAGGTAAATTTTGTCTCATCAGGCATTGGTAGTTCGCAGCATTTAGTTACGGAGATGTTTGCAAGCCAAGCGGAACTTCAATTAGTTCATGTCCCGTACAAAGGAGCCGGAGCCGCTTTAGCAGATGTTGCAGCAGGCCATGCGCAAATTTCGGTAGGAACCGTTGTGCAAGGACTACCCTTGATCAAGGGCGATCGCCTGCGACCTCTCGCAGTCAGCGGTAATAAACGTCAGCCGGTTTTACCCGATGTTCCGACTGCAAGCGAAATGGGTCTCAAAGGTTATGATGCAGACAACTGGTGGGGAATCTTAGCTCCTGCGGGAACACCTCCCGAAGTGATTCAAAAATTATCGACGACGATGGCAGAGAT
>CAISYI010000077.1 GCA_903889595.1 uncultured beta proteobacterium | reverse complement strand
CTTGCTTCACATATTGAATTTTCACATTCCATCGTTCGCCGCTCCACAACATATGACATGTGGATTGGTGAGCATGAGCGCCGCCGCCTAGGAAATACTTTCTGGTCGCGGCGTATTCGAACAATGATTGAGGAATTTCGTCCAGTATTTCTATGGGATCGTGTTTATATCGGTGGTGGAAATTCTCGTTGCATTAAACCAATTGATATTGAACGTATGGGTGATGACGTGGTCATCGTTCCAAACTCTGCTGGAATCACTGGCGGCGTTAGAGCATGGCAACTTGGTACTGAATAATTAGTAATGTCATCTAACACTTATGACCTAATTGCAATTGGACGAACAAGTGTTGATATTTATCCTCTGCAATATGGGGTCGGACTTGAAGATGTACAAACATTCCAAAAATTCCTTGGTGGTAGCGCAACAAATGTTTCAATCGCTGCAGCAAGGCATGGACTCAAATCAGCAATTATTACCAGAACGGGTAACGACCCTTTTGGAAAATATATTCATAAAGAGCTCAAGAGTCTTGGGGTAGACGACCGCTTTGTCTCATCAGTCCCTGAACTTCTCACTCCAGTAGTTTTCTGCGAGATCTTCCCACCTGATAATTTCCCACTTTATTTCTACCGCAAACCAAAAGCACCTGACCTTGTCATTAATGTCGATGAACTTGATCTTGCAGCAATTTCTGAAGCAAAAATTTACTGGTCAACCGTTACTGGGCTCTCTGAAGAGCCGAGCCGCAGTGCGCACTTTGCTGCTTGGAAAGCACGGGGCAGGAAAAAACATACAGTTTTAGATTTAGATTACCGCCCAATGTTCTGGCAAAGCCCAGCACAAGCCACTGAGCAGATTGCACAAGCATTGCAATACGTCACTGTCGCAGTCGGAAATAAAGAAGAATGTGATGTTGCAGTTGGTGAGAGTATTCCTGAGCGTGCGGCAGATGCACTCCTTGAGCGCGGAGTTGAATTAGCAATTGTTAAGCAAGGTCCAAAAGGCGTCATGGCAAAAACTCGTGATGAGATGGTTGAAGTTGCTCCCTACCAAGTGGAGGTTCTTAATGGACTTGGCGCTGGCGATGGATTTGGCGGAGCGCTTTGTTATGGACTACTCAATGGTTTGAGTTTGGAAGAGATGTTGCGTTTTGCAAATATCGCTGGTGCAATCGTTGCTACACGCTTGGAGTGTTCAACAGCAATGCCAACTACCGCAGAGGTAAACGCCATTCTTAAAGAAAAGTACGGTGAAAAGTAATGACAAAAGTGTTAGCGGTGCAAGATGTAGACCTGGTCAAAGCCATTGACACTGCTGCTAAGTTAGCCTAGAGAAAGTAAAAAAGGAGACTGATGTCTAATTTGCCAATTGTTCATCACTGGATCGATGGCGCTGAATACACAAGTAAGTCAGGGCGTACATCTCCTGTTTATGACCCAGCTCTTGGAGTGCAAACAAAAGAAGTAGCGTTAGCAAACTCTGCTGAAATTCAAGCAGCAATATCTTCAGCAAAGAAGGCATTTCCTGCATGGCGGGATTTATCGATTGCTGGCAGACAGTCAATTCTTTTTCGCTTTCGCGAATTGCTTAATGCTCGCAAGCCTGAGCTTGCTGAGATCATTACAAGTGAACATGGAAAAGTATTATCTGACGCACTTG
>CAISYI010000076.1 GCA_903889595.1 uncultured beta proteobacterium | reverse complement strand
TGCCGCAATCAAATCGTACCTGGACTGTTTCAGAAATTGAAGCTTTATATGATTTACCACTACCTCATCTAATACATCAGGCAAGTAGTGTTCATCAAAAGTATTTCCCTGAGGGAGATATTGAACTTGCGACTCTGCTTTCGATTAAAACAGGTGGTTGTCCCGAAGATTGCTCATATTGTCCGCAAGCAGCGCGTTATCATACGGGTGTCGAAGCTACTAAGCTAATGGATTTAGAAGAAGTTTTAGAAGCCGCTAGGGCAGCTAAGGCTGCTGGCTCTAATCGTTTTTGTATGGGTGCAGCTTGGCGTGAGCCAAAAGACCGCGACATTATCAAAGTGGCGACAATGATCAAAGAAGTAAAAGCAATGGGTATGCAGACCTGCGCTACTTTAGGCATGTTAGATGCTGATCAAGCTAAAGCACTCGGAGAAGCAGGTTTGGATTATTACAACCATAACCTTGATTCCAGCGAAGACTTTTATGGCTCAATTATTCAGACACGTACCTATCAAGATCGCATAGATACTCTAGAAAATGTTCGTAATACCGGTATGTCGCTCTGTTGTGGTGGTATCGTCGGTATGGGTGAAACTCGTAGACAGCGGGCCGGTTTAATTGCTCGCTTAGCCAACTTAGCCCCCTACCCTGAATCTGTACCAATTAATCATTTAGTGCCCGTAGCAGGCACACCCTTAGCTGATCAACCACCCCTCGATCCTTTTGAGTTCGTTCGAACCATTGCCATTGCCAGAATTACCATGCCAACCGCACGCGTCAGATTGTCTGCTGGTCGTCAAGAGCTGGGTCGGGCAATTCAAGCAATGTGCTTTACAGCCGGGGCAAATTCGATTTTCTATGGCGATAAATTACTCACCACGAATAATCCAGAGGCAGATGCAGATCGCAGCTTACTGAAAGATTTAGGTCTGAAGGTGAAAGTAAATCAAACCGCTGAAGTAGTAGTTTGATTTCAGGAAAGTTATTTTTTAACTAAATAACTTTCCGCCACACATTTACATTAATTCCTTACTTTTTTCGCGTTTTACTTAACCGCCAATACGATCTTGCCGATGTGAACGCTAGACTCCATTAACTGATGGGCTGCCACAACTTCATCCAGAGTAAATACGGTATCAATCACGGGCAAACACTGGCCTTGATCCATGAGTGGCCAAATATTCTTCTCTAACTGTTTTGCAATGGCTGCTTTTTGCTCATCACTTCTTGGTCGCATTGTCGCACCCGTATAAGTTAACCTTTTACGCATAATCGCATTAACGTCAAGTTGCGCCTTACTGCCTTTTAAAAATGCCACTTGTAAAAGACGACCATCAAAGGCTAAACAATTGATGTTTTTTTGAATATAAGGTCCACCCACAATATCCAAAATTACATCAACCCCAACTTTGTTAGTTAATTTTAAAATCACTTCTTCATAATCTTGATCTTTATATTCAATCGCTACATCAGCGCCCAACTCTAAGCAACGCTCTGCTTTTTTACTACTACCAACAGTCGTGATGACTTTTGCACCAAAAGCTTTAGC
>CAISYI010000075.1 GCA_903889595.1 uncultured beta proteobacterium | reverse complement strand
TTAATTAACTCTAAGTCATCTTCCAAATCAATTTTTGGCGATTGGGGGGCTGGCATGCGTTGTTCCAAATTGTAGGTAATGTTCTATTTGTTGCAAACAGTCTTTTGCAATCTCTTTAATTTCTTCTTTTGTTTTTAAACCAAAAGGATGCGGGACTTCTAAAATTGGCAAAGCAGGAACACCCAAGGCTTTCGCTTGGGACCTACCTAATTTGATAAAGGTGGACGAGCACAGCGCCATGCCTAATTTACCTTGCTTTGCTACTACTATACTGTCCTGGAGACTCCAAGACGTACAGGACCCTCAGTCACCCGAGCCCGCGATCACCAGATCACATTCTTCAATCATTCTTCTGAGCATCTCTGCGGGTGCTGGTAAAGAAGCAGCATTTTTTCTTTCACGAATAATTTTTTTAACACCTAAGCGATTCAGTAACAAAATCTCTAATTCATCTGCCAAAAAATTAAAGTTTGGTTTTGAATTATCGATAAAGCCGACCGTTTGAATCTGATGTTCATAGGCTTTATTTTCAACTGGGATCGAAGAGTCTTTTTTAATCGCTGTGGGATTAAATAATGTAATAGTGGTTGGCATGAGCATTCCTTACTTGTTTAATCTATTTGAATTTTTGCATAGGCGATGGTTTTAGTCCATCGGTCGATTTCACCACGAATAAATTGTTCGGTAGCACTGGGTGATAAATTTAAAATATCGATGCCTTGCTCTTTGAAAGTTTTGATGGTTTCTGGTTGCTGCAAGGCTTTCGTAGCAGCTTCTAAAATGACTTGTTGCATGCCTACAGGAACTTTGGCTTGTGCCATTAGCGCGTACCACAGGGAGGCCTGATACTCTGGATAGCCACTTTCAGCCACTGTTGGAAGATCCGGAGCAATTCCAGAGCGCTTCGGACTTGTCATGGCAAGAGCTTGCAATTTACCACTTTTTACAAATGGTAAAACTGGAATAGGACTAGTACAAAGTAATTGAATTTGACCGCTTAATAAATCATTTAAGGCTGGACCTGTGCCTTTGTAAGGCGTATGAATTAAATCAATACCAGCCATAAATTTAAAAAGTTCAACTGCTAAATGCCCGCCCGATCCAGGACCTGCAGAGCCATAATAAATGGGCATAGTTGCTGCTTTAGCAACGAGTTCTTGAATGGTTTTTACTTTTAGAGAGGGGTGCGTTACCCAAATGAGTGGCGTACTACCTACTAAGGTAATCGGAGCAAAATCTTTGATTGTGTCGTAGGGTAGTGGCCTTTTAAAGCCTGGATTGATGCCGTGCGTAGTGCTCGCAAAAAATAGGGTGTAACCATCGGGCTTTGCTTTAGCAGCTGCGTCCGTTGCAATCATTTGTGCACCACCACCTTTATTATCAATAATAATGGGTTGCTGGAGCGCATTCCCTAGAGAAGGTGCAAAGAGCCGAGCAATAATATCCCCTGCTCCCCCAGGTGGGTAAGGTACGATGAGATGCACAGGAAAACGATGTTTATAAACCTCTTGTGCAAAGGTTTTTAGACTCAGCAGTGGAGAACACACACTTGCAAAAATCCATTTAGTAAAAGATCTTTTATCTAAATTCATGGTTGACTCGTCTCGTTATTTTCTTATTTCTAGTCATGCTAGTAATTGTTTCTACTAGTGTATCTGCAAATTGACTGAAATTGATTTTCGTTTTAATGTATACAATTGTACACATTAAATAATGTGTGGAAATTAGATATTAAAACAAGATTAAGAGACAGGGTTTCAACATGAATCAACAATTTGATGTGGTTGTGATAGGCGAGGGCGTTGCGGGCTTGAGCGTTACTCTTAAACTTGCCAAAAAAGGTCTAAAAGTTGCTGTTTTCGAAGGTTATACTTTTGGCGGTCTGGTACTCACGATTAACCAACTCGATCCTCATCCTGATGGTGAGGTGTCATCAGGAGCCGATTTTGCATCCAATTTCTTGATGGAGATTATGGACTTAGAAGTTGAGCGCTATGCAGAATTTGTAAATAGCATTGAAAAATTAGATGCTAGTTATCTAGTAATCAGCGACAGTATGCAAGTAGAAGCACAACATGTTGTGATTGCTAGCGGTGCGAAATTAAAGTCATTAGGTATTCCTGGAGAAATAGAGTTTGAAGGTCGCGGGGTCTCACATTGCGCTGATTGTGATGGTGCATTTTTCATCGGCAGCGAGGTAGTCGTTGTTGGTGGTGGAGATTCAGCGATGCAAGAAGCCCTCATCCTTGCGGAGTATGCCAGTAAGGTAACAATGCTGATTCGTGGAAATGAACTAAGTGGCAGTAGCGCCCTTAGAAGCAAAGTCTTAGCTAAACAAAATATTGAACAGTGTTATCAAACTATCATCTTAGAAATTTTAGGTGATCAGGGGGTTCACTCTGTCCTGACACAATCCTTATCCGATCAATCCCAAAAAACATTACTTTGTCAGGGAGTTTTTCCATTCATCGGTTTAGAAGCGAATACGAACTTTTTGCCTATAGAGATTCAATTGGATGGCAATAGTCGAGTTTTGACAAATGAAAAGTTATGTTCAACGCTGCCAAATATTTGGGCCATTGGGGCAGTTCGTGCTGGTGGTAATGGCCTCTTATCCGATGCGATAGAGGATGCTAACTTGGTTTATAAAAATATTATTAGTCAATAATAACAAGGGTTTAAAAATAATTTACTTGAGATTACATACAATTGTATACAATGGTATGTAATGATTATTTAAAGTAACTGGAGACACAATTGAGTCACGATTCACGAGAGAACCCCTATACCAAAGGTATTGCAGAATTCGTTAGTAACTTACAAGCGAAAGATATTCCTTCTGAAGTTTCACAAAGAATTAAGTTGCTGATTTTAGATTCAATTGGTTGTAGCTTGTATGGGCAAAAATTAGAGTGGATCCAAATTCTTCAAAACACTTTAGCGAGTGTGGATGAATCGAAAGTGGCCAATATTTGGGGAACTAATAAGTACTTGTCCTTACCCCATTCAGTGTTAGTTAATGGTACCCAAATTCAAGGCTTTGAGTTAGATGACGTACATCGTCAAGGTGTTCTGCACGTTGGAGCTGTGGTCTTACCGGGATTGCTCGGAATTGTTGAAACCCAAAAATCGATGAGCGGCTTAGATTTTTTAACGGCTGCTGTTGCTGGTTATGAAATTGGTCCTCGGGTTGGAATTTGTATGGGGCAAGAACATATTGCTCAGGGTTGGCACTCTGGTGCGACGGTTGGAGTCTTTTCTTCGGCGGCTGGTTCTGCGAGAGCACTCGGTCTTAATACCCAACAAACAATTCATGCCCTTGGTATTGCTGGGACGCAAGCAGCTGGCTTGATGGCTGCGCAATACGGCGCTATGGTAAAGAGAATGCATGCTGGTCGTTCCGCACAAAGTGGACTATACGGGGCACTCCTAGCTAAAAACGGTTTTACTGGCATTGAAAATGTTTTAGAGAGTGAGTACGGTGGCTATTGCACAACCTTCTCTCGTTCTCAGGACCGTTTTGACCTAGCCCAACTGACAGCGGGTTTTGGTGAGGTTTGGCAAACGATGGGGATTGCACTCAAGTTCTATTCTTGTGTTGGCAGTAATCACACGACATTAGATGCGATTCGTATCATGCAACAACAACGTCCTTTTGGTCCTGACGACCTTGATGAAATTGTTGTGCGTGGCTCACAGGTGACCATGGATCACGTTGGTTGGAAGTATATCCCACAGGGCTTAACTTCGGCTCAACTCAATTTACCGTATTGTGTTGCAACTCTATTATTAGAGGGTGAATGTTTTGTTGATGAATTCACGGACGCAATGGTCGCTGATCCAGCTCGTATGGCACTTTCCGAAAAAGTGCGAGTTGAACATGATGATGCAATAACCAAGCAAGGCTCTAAGTTTAGGCATAAGGTGCATGTCGAAGTGAAATTAAAAGATGGTACTAAATTAAATGCTACGGTTGAGTCTGGGCGGGGAAGTGAGCATAACTTTGCAAGTGAAGCAGATATTGTTAATAAATTTATGTTGTTAGCCACCAAAGCTTTACCAAAGTCGCAGGCTGAAGAACTCTGTGACAAGATACTTCACCTTGAAAAGTTAGCCGATGCAAAAGCTATCACCTCTTTGTTAGCGATCAGGTAAGGCGCCTAGCTGATGACGGCCTCTCAAACTCTCGCTCAATTTTGTTTAGAACAAAAACTCTCAACGATTCCGATTGAGGTCAAGGAAATGGCGAAAGCCGTGATTGTCGATACGGTCGGGGTGGCTACTTATGGTAGTCAATTTGCTTGGAGTCAGTCGATTGCAAGATACGCTTCAGCTGTTGGTGGTCATGGCAAGAGTCGCGTTTTTGGTTTGGCAGATGTGCGCTTGCAGGCTCCCTTTGCAGGTCTGGCAAATGGTTCATTTACCCATGCTTTTGAGCAAGATAGTTTACGCAAACCAGGCGCCGGTGTTCATCCTGGCGCGACCATCGTGGCACCGGCTTTTGCAGTGGCAGAGGAGGTTGGAGCAACGGGTAGTGAACTGATGCATGCGGTCATCATTGCTTGTGAGGTCATGTTTAGGATTGGTGCTGCATCGCTTCATACGAGTGAAAAAAAAGGTTTTCATGCGCCGGGGTTAACAGGACCTTACGGAAGTGCGATCGCTGCAGGAATTTTAATGAAACTGAATGCGCAGCAAATTATAGCGGCTTTAGGCATTGCTGGCTCCATGTCCTCAGGTCTATTAGCCTTTACCAAGGCGCAGCAGGGAGCTGATGTAAAGCGCTTACACCTTGGCCGAGCTGCTGAAGCCGGTATTGTGGCTGCGAGACTTGCACAAGAAGGTTTAGATGGTCCTGAAAATATTTTAGATGGTCATTTTGGATTTTTAGAAAGCTATTGTGGTGATTCGAATCCTGAACTCTTGACGAAAGATTTAGGTACTGCTTGGGAAACAAATAAAATCTGTTTGAAAGCATTTCCGTGTCATGTAACATCGCATACATCTATTGAATCACTGCGCTTATTAATGCAAGAACATTTATTTGATGCTTCTGAAGTGAGAAAAATTGAAATTGAAGTGTCTGATAAAGTATTGAGTCACCATGTCATTCGACAACCTAACGATATTAAACAAGCGCAATATAGCTTGCCGTTCTGTGTGGCTTGGGCTTTGTACCGAGACCCCTATCAACCAGAAAATATGAATACGTCGATATTAAGTGATGCCTCCATTACCAGGATGAGTCAGGCTATCATATTAACTCCGTTTAACACTCCAAATAAAAAGAATTCTGCTTGGTCTTCACTCCTAAGGATTACTTTGCAATCTGGCAAAGTGATAGAGAGATGGTCAGATGAGTTTACCGGTTCGCCTACTAAACCATTAACGGGAGATGGTTTAAAAAATAGATTTTTTCAGTTGACTGGGCATGGAAATCTACAAACCAAAGAGCTTTGGTGGGAGAGTTTAAATCATCTTGATCAGGTGCAGGACTTGACTCAACTTCCAGATTTAATTTATCAACAGAAAAGTTAATAAGATGAATTCGGATAGAAGAAAATTTACTGAACTGATGGCCTTAGCAAGTGCTTACGGCGTTGCACCGCAGTTATTTGCACAGTCTAATTTGGCAGATAGTTATCCTAAAAAACCAATTCGTATCTTATGTCCCTTTGCACCAGCGGGTGGTGTGGATATTACCGCTAGATCTGTTGCGCAGCAATTAACCCAGGCTTGGGGTCAAACTGTTATTGTGGATAATAAACCTGGTGCTAATGGGACGATTGCGGTTGAGATGGCCGTGCAGGCTCCACCAGATGGTTATACCTTGACGATGATTTCTTCTAGTCACGCGGTCAATTCAACGTTGTTAAAAAATCAAAGTTATGACCTCATCAAAGATTTGGCACCGATTACCCAAATGACAAGACAACCCTATGTTCTTGTCATTAATCCCAATTTGCCAGTCAATAATGTGACTGAGTTATTAGCTTATGCTAAGAAAAATGGAAAAACCTTAACTTACGGCTCCTCGGGTATTGGTGGTTTTAGTCACTTAGCTGGCGGCTTATTTAGCTTATCGACTAAAACAGAAATGCTGCATATCCCCTATAAAGGTGGCTCACTCGCTATGAATGATGTGATTAGTGGGCAAATTGATATGTTGTTCTCTACTATCTTGCAATCGCATGGACATATTAATACAGGTCGCCTGCGTCCTTTAGCGGTTACCACACCACAACGTTCTCCATCTTTGCCAGATATCCCAACCATGCAAGAGGCAGGCATTAAAGATTATGAAGTACAAGGTTGGTACGGCATTGTGGCATCAGCAAAAGTGCCAAGTCCAATTGTGAATAAGCTGAATAAAGAAATCGTTCAAATTTTAAAAACTCAAGAGATTGCCCAACGACTTCAAACTGATGGTTCGGTTGCGGTCGGGAGTTCTCAAGAAGAGTTTGGAGAGTTCATCAAATCTCAAGTATCAAAGTGGCGAACTGTGATTAATGCGTTAAAAATTCAAATATAAAAGTATTGAGGAAGAAAGATAGATGTCCATCGGAAATTTTTTTGCTAGCAAAGTAACAGAGCTCGAATTTAAAGAGCTTAGTTCTGAGATGCTGCACTGGGCCAAGGTTGGTATTTTAGACACGGTAGGAGTTACTCTTGCTGGAGCGAATGAGCCGTGCGCTACTATTCTGTCAGATGTTTTAACGGGGTCTTCTGGTCCTGCGGTGGTCTTTGGCTCCAATCGGAGTTGCTCAGCCCTTGACGCCGCATTGATTAATGGCACGGCCTCGCATGCTCTGGATTTTGATGACTGCAATAACACGATGGGCGGTCATCCCTCTGTGCCTATTTTGCCCGCATTATTTGCGCTAGCAGATGAGTTCAAAGTGAGTGGCAAAGATTTTATTACGGCTTATATAGCCGGTTTTGAGGTTGAGACAAAAATAGCGATGATGGTGAACTTTCATCATTACTCAAAAGGATGGCATCCTACTACTACCTTAGGTGTTTTTGGGTCTGCTGCTGCTTGCTCTAAATTACTTAAGCTCACCCAAGAACAAACAAAGGTTGCTTTAGCGATTGCGGCTTCTGGTGCTTCAGGCTTGAAAGCTAACTTTGGTAGTATGACGAAGCCTATGCATATTGGACGTTGTGCGAGAGAAGGATTGTTAGCGGCGAAGTTAGCAAAGCAGGGTTTTACCGCTAATGTGGTTGATGTATTTGAACATCCTCAAGGATTTCTTGAAGTTTATAACGGTGCCGGTAACTACGATATTGAGAAAGGCTTACAGGCCTGGGGTGCTCCTTTTGATATTGTGAAGCCAGGGATTGCGATTAAACAGTACCCTTGTTGTGGTAGTACCCACCCTGC
>CAISYI010000074.1 GCA_903889595.1 uncultured beta proteobacterium | reverse complement strand
GTTATTCGCATTTTAGTATAACTGCAAATACGACCACCACATTTACAATTACCAGCTCACCAGCACAGGATTACTCTTCAGTATTTCCAGCTGGGACTAAAGTAATTTTTACTCAATCTGGAACGCCTACAGTTCACACTACTGTAGGCACACCAGTTTTTGCAACACCTAATACAACAGTTACCTTTACACCAGCGCTTCCCGCTTTAACAACGGTGACAGACGTTTGGTTGTACGACTATTCGTTCCAACCAGATAGCCGTAACTTATGGCAGTTTGACTTACAGTACTCTCCTTTAGGTGGTGCTTTAGAAGTAATTGCACACCCAGGTTTAAACCTTTATAATATTGACAATGGTGTCCCAACTCAAGTCCAAGTTGGTAGCGTGCTTCCTAACTCTTCTGAAGAGTGGACGTTCACTGGTCTTGCGGATACTGGCGGTCAAAATCCAACCTATAAGCCTATTGTTGTTGACGGTGGTGTTTGTGTACTGTATCCATATTTGTTTGTCTATGGCTCAAACGGCTTTATTGCAAACAATCACGTTTCCTCTACATACGATACCCAGACCATAACAGATTGGAATGGCGCTACCGCTAACCAAGTCAATATGTCGTCAAGTAAAATTGTTAAGGGTATTCCAGTTAGAGGCGGTACAAACGCGCCATCTGGACTATTTTGGGCGACTGATAGTTTGATCCGTGTATCCTTTACTGGCGCAGCGCCATTGTATTGGAGATATGATATTGTTTCCAGCCAAATCTCAACGATGTCATCGTCTTGCTTTGTCGAGATGGATGGCGCGTATTACTGGATGGGTGTTGATCGGTTCTATGTATACAATGGACAGGTTAGTGTTTTAGCTAATGACAAGAACGTAAACTGGCTTTTTAATAACATTAACTACGAGCAACGCCAAAAAGTTTGGGCGACAAAAGTCCCCCGGTATAACGAGATTTGGTTCTTTTATCCCCGTGGCACAGCGACAGAGTGCACAGATGCTATTATTTATAATGTTAAAGATAAGATCTGGTATGATGCTGGCTCTGCTGTTGGCGCTCAAAGATCTTGTGGGTATACCACAGAGATTTTCCCAGCACCAATTTGGGCTGATTGGAATTACAACGCTGTTTATAGTCAGCCGTTTACCATTATAAATCACCCAGCTAGTCTACCTATACCAACTACCAAACAACTTTATGTTGACGGTGATGTTACTGGAACGTTCAGTCCTGGTGACTTTTTGTCATTCTCGACCATTCCACAAGATTCAACATATCAAGTGTCTAATAGTGAGTTTTTCTTTAACTCTACTATTCATCCGTTATACCCAAATGGTGTGACTAGAATTACCTGCACAATGGCATTTAATCCGATTCCGTTAACTGGCGGCTTGGTCTATAATATTACGGGTGGTTATGCTCTTTGGCAACAAGAGTATGGATTAAATAAAATCTCATTTACTGGTGAGACTTCTATTTTGTCTAGCTTTACAACCTGTGACATTAGTTGGGTTGGCGGAACACCGTCAGCAGATGCAGCGTCTGGAGTAAATCGCCGGATGCACCTACGCCGGGTTGAGCCAGACTTTGTACAAGGCGGCGAGATGACACTAGAGATTTTAGGTCGTAAATTTGCCCGTGGTGATACTACCACAACAGATCCGTTTATGTTTGGCCCAGACACTGGTAAGATTGACATGCGTGTTGAGCACCGTGAAATTGCCCTAAAGTTTGTGTCCGATGCAATTGACGGTAATTATGAAATGGGGCGCATTTTAATTACGTCTGAATACGGGGATGAACGCCCATAATGGCAATTCAGCAATTTTTTCCGTTTGTACCACAGCATACAGATTGGGAGTCTTGGAACGGCAATGTCATTATGTTTTATGCCGAAGAGGGCATACAGTTTAGACCAGAGGCCGAATGGCAGATGATGGCAAAGGGAATGGCTCAATTGCCTACCTTTTCAAGCTACCCCATTCCAGACCCAGACTTGTACCAGAATTGGCAGGATTGGGCTAACGAGTTCACGCTTATCATTAATGGGCCTAGTAAATAATTAGGGCGCCAACCCCCTTATTTTTGCATTATTATATATAGAACAACCTAACCAAAGGAATCATCATGCACGGTTTACAGACAATGAAGTACCTCAACGAACAGGCTGCTGCACAGGCTATTTTGGCCAAGCACGAGAAGGTTGAGATTGATCCGGCTTTTGAAAAGGCTGTACAAGAAGCATTGGCAGCTAAAGCAAAGAACATCACAGAGTAAATGCAAGTATGCAGGCTATCTGATAACCAATTTGACGAGTTTTTTGAACTAGTCAAATCCATGGTATCAGAGGCCGAGTTTTGCGACGCCAATCCAGAGCGTCAAATTATCTGGAACGCTTATAAAAACCCGAACGTTGCTACTTTTGTGGCAATTAAAGAAAACAAAATCATTGGCTTTTTAGCCGGAGTAAAAGGGCCCTATTTTTTTAGCACCAAAATGCGTGTTAGTGATATAGGGTTTTATGTTATTCCAGAGTATAGAGGTTCAAGGGCAGCAATTAAACTATTAGCGCAGTTAGAGAATTGGGCTAAAGAGAACAACATAGCTGATATTTGTATCGGTCAAACGACAGCAGTAAATATGGAAAAGACCCAGCAATTTTATAATCGACTCGGCTATAAAACTGTGGGTTTTAATACAGTTAAACACTTGGAAAAATAAATATGTGTGGCGGCCCTAGTTTTATTCCGGATCCAATTTCTATTATAGACCCAATAGTCAGTCCTATTACTGATCCAATATCTAATGTACTTGGTACAGACGGTAGCGGCGGTGGTTTATTGGGTGGCTTAGCACAAATTGATAGTGCTGTTAACAGTGGTATACCTGGTGGTTGGGGCACAATTGGTGGTGCAGCTTTAATGGCCGCTGGTATTTATGATCCGACTCTTTTAAGTTTAGCAGATTCCGGATCCCTAACAGATGCTGCTATTTCAGAAGCTGGATTTGACCCTACTACATTGGCCCAACAAGTTGATCCTTTTGCTGGTGTATCTGCTAATGCCCCAGTAGATACAACACTTTCACAAGCAGCTGCAGATACAACATCCGGATTAGACTATACTGCAGCCAACCCAGATTTTGTTGGCCCATCTGGAACTCCAGATATTCCTGCTGCTGATGCAGCTGTTCAAGCAAATCAAACAGCGGTAAGCCAATCTGGTAATATTCTTGGTAATACAACAGACGCTTCTGGTAATGTAACATCTACCTTTGATGATGGTTCTACAATGACAGTAGACCAATCTGGTAATGTTGTCAGTACAACCGAGGCACCAAGCACTGGTGGTTTACCTTCATCAGTTACCGATGTTGCTAAGAGTTTAGCTAAACAAGCGGCAAATAAACTATTATCTAGCGCAACTTCAAATTTAGCTACTGGTAAAGGTGTTCTTGGTCTTCCTTCTACATCATCTGGTTTAGGATCTTACGGCACTAATCTAACTGGTGATACAACTGGCGGGGCAACTGCACCGAACTTAACTCCAGATCTAACAAAGGGCAACATTGACTTTACGTTAATGGGCGCTCCTACAACTGCAACAACACCACAAATATTTAATGTAGGCACAAACCCAGCGGCTTATGCCCCAATCGCAGCAACCCAACAACAGACTCCAGGGTTTGCACAGGGTGGTGAGTTTGAAGAGGAGCCACAATTTTACAGTGAAGGTGGTTTGGGATCAATTGACAATCGTTATGTACAAGGTGACGGTGATGGCACAAGCGATTCAGTAAACGCTAAATTGGCTGATGGTGAGTTTGTATTGAGCAGTGATATTGTATCTGCACTCGGTAATGGTAGCAACAATGCCGGAGCTAAAGTTTTAGATGAGTTTATGAAAAGCATTAGAGAACATAAAAGCAGTGCTGGTGGAAAAGGATTGCCACCAGATTCAAAAGGTCCTTTAGGATATTTACTTGAAGCAAAGAAAAAGGCAAAAGCATAATCATGGCGGGACTATCTAATTTAATGTCGGATACGACAACAAAGACAACCTCGTTACCATCGTGGATGTCTCAGG
>CAISYI010000073.1 GCA_903889595.1 uncultured beta proteobacterium | reverse complement strand
TATGTTCGCAACTTTACCCTCTGTTGCCGCCTTAATTAAAGGTGGTCAAGTGAGGGCAATCGGTATCTCAATTAAAAAACGCTACGTTACATTACCAGAAGTACCAACGATGTTGGAGTCCGGTATCAATATGTCCGCAGGTTCTTGGTTTGGCGTCTTTGCACCACACGGAACTTCACCTGAAAATGTGAAAATGCTGAACCAACAAATCGTAGAGATTTTAATGTCCAAAAAGACAAAGGATAAACTCATTAACGAGGGAGCTGAACCGATTGCCATGAATGTTACAGAATTTACTAAATTTGTGCGTAACGAATATGAAACTTGGGCACCAATCGTCAGATCTTCTGGTGCAAAACCAGAATAAATCAGTTCAATAAGATAAATTTAAAGGGCAAGATGAAAACTTTGTTAACCAGCTTTGGTGAGTATATTGAAACAGCCTCATCGCAGCCTTTAGCAGCAGATGTTTTGCATGCAGCTAGACGTGCACTACTTGATTGGCAAGGAGCATTGATTGCAGGCTCGAATAGTGACGTCGCCCAAAAGCTGATTGCGGCTTATCAACCTGAATTTGGTTTTGGCAATTGTGCTGTAGCAGGCACTGATTTAAAAACCACGCCTAGAGCTGCCGCTTTTTTAAATGGCTCCATTGCTCATATTGCTGAATTTGATGATATCTACCGTAACGGTGCATACCATCCAGCTTGTCCGACTATTTCTGCTGCTTGGGTTTGTGCTACGCAACAAGGCCTGACCCTTGAAGCTTTACTCAAAGCGATTGTGATCGGTTATGAAGTATCGACACGCATTGCCGAAGTGATACAGCCTAGTCATTACAAATATTTTCATACGACAGGTACCGTCGGAGTTTTTGGTGCAGCCGCTGCCTGTAGTAGTTTGTTAGGACTTAATGCTGAGCAGTCCATGAATGCCTTAGCTACTGCTGGAACCTTTGCAAGTGGTTTGCAACAAGCCTTTCGTAGTGACTCAATGACTAAACCATTACACGCAGGACATGCAGCAGAAGTAGGTTTGAATGCTGCTTACTGCGCACTGGCCGGTATGACAGGAACACCCGATATCTTGGAAGGTGATGCAGGATTTGGTGCTGCGATGTCACAAAACCCGCGTTGGGGTGAAGTGTTGAATGGTCTTGGCGAGGTCTTTAATATTACGCAAATGACGTTTAAAAATCATGGTTGTTGTGGTCATACTTTTCCTGCGATTGATGGTGCGCAGTATCTCACACGACAACATCAAATCGATACAAGTGCTGTTAAAAAAATTGAAATCTTGGTATACCAAGCTTCGGCCGATGTGTGTGCGTACCGCCATCCGCAGACTCCCTTTGAAGCAAAATTTAGTCTAACCCACACGGTAGCTTGTGGCATGATTTTAGGTGCTGTGCGTGAAAAAGCGTTTGCCAAGGAGCAGTTAGGCAATGACAAGATTCAACAATTAGAAGACAAAATTTCTTATCAGGTTGATCCAGCAATTACCAGTTTGTTCCCTAAAGTTCGTAGTGCAAAAGTTCGGATTGAAATGAACTCAGGGCAAGTATTCGAGCATCATCAACAGACGCGTCATGGCGATCCTGATGATCCGCTAACGGATGCTGAACTCAATGAAAAATTTCAGGAACTATCAACGACTCGCGTTGGCGAGATAGCAGTGCGTGACTTAAGTGCACTGATTTGGCAAGGGGAGAACAATCTTGTTGCAAACTTAAGTTTTTACTGGAGATTGCAAGCATGATCAGTTTTTATAGCAATACCTCATCGAAATACTCAAATCTTTTATTCCAGTTTTTGTTATTCATTGGTCTTGGTTTTTCATTGTCAGTTAGTGCGACATATCCTGAAAAGCCGATTAAGCTAATTGTGCCTTTTTCTCCAGGAGGTGGTACAGATTTGGTGGCAAGAACCGTGGCGGAAGGTATGAGTCGTGATTTAAACCAACCGGTTGTTGTTGAAAATAAGCCTGGTGCTGGCACAGTAATTGGGACGGATTATGTGGTGAAAAGCCCGCCTGATGGTTATACCTTGATTGTGGCTACCTTTGCCCAAGCAGTAAACCCAAGTTTGATTAAAAACATGCCCTATGTCGCAAGTCGCGATTTAATTCCTGTAGCGATGGTCGGAAACTCACCTAATGTGCTCGTTGTCTTACCTAACAGTGAATTCAAATCCATTGCAGATGTGATTGCTTATGCGAAAAAAAATCCCGGTAAATTAACTTATGCTTCGCAAGGTAATGGCACTTCAGCACATTTAGCCGGTGAACTTTTTACGAGTTTGGCGCAAGTTGAGATGGTCCACATTCCTTATAAGGGTGCTAGTCAGGCGATTACGGATGTACTAGGCGGTCAAGTCAGTATGAGTTTTGCAACTGCTTCAGCAGCAGCCAATTTGGTCGGTGCTGGTAAATTAAGAGCTCTTGCGGTTACCACTAAAGAGCGTTCTACTGGTTGGCCTAAAACTCCGACCATGATTGAAGCAGGTGTGAAAGATTACTACATGGAAAGTTGGTACGGAATCTTTGCTCCAGTTGGAACAACAAAAGAAATTGTCGATCGTTTAAATAAAGCAGTTTTGCAATCGACCAAGACGAGTTATTTTTCTACTCGACTCGCTGATGAAGGATTAATGGCCAAGCCTGGTAGTCCAGAAAGTTTTGGTCAATATGTGGCAAATGAAGAAGCGCGTTGGCAGAAAATAATTCAGAACGCCAAAATTAAATTAGATTAAGTTAAGTTACATTCAATTAGGAAACAACAATGGAAGTGAAATTGCAGTCTCAAGAAGCTACCCAACCCGAAGTCTTATTTACGGTTGAGGACAATATCGGCATTCTCACCCTGAATCGACCAGAAAAGATGAACGCATTTTCGGATGCAATGCGTGCCCAGTATCTTGATTTGTTAAATCAAATCACGTATGACCG
>CAISYI010000072.1 GCA_903889595.1 uncultured beta proteobacterium | reverse complement strand
TCCAGATCACCTTCATAGGCCATGGCCTGATGGGGTAAGAATGATGGGAACACAATCAGTTTTCCGGCCTCGGGCTGAATATCGATGTGGTTTTTTTGCAGATATGCATTACCAAGATCCATATAGGCGCCCGCTTGCCATTGGGTATAGGGTCCATAAAAACGCGTTACACCATTCAACTCTTTTAAGTGTGGATGACCCACTCTCTTAGCTAGTTCATCGAGCTGCACATAGTAAACACCTGACCACGAGCAATTGCCGTGGGTATGGACATCATGAAAAGCCCTACCGTTCTGAATCTGAAACCAACACCCCATGAACTGTAATTGCAAAGACATTTTACCGGCAGGCCAAACACCGGCATTGACGGAACTCACTGTTTTTTGGATAGCATCTGCAAAAAACTGGATTAATGATTGAAACTCTGGCAATTGCACCCGACTCAAGAGTTGATCATCACTCGCATAAAAGAGATCTTTAGTCGCCTCTTCCGAAGGATTTTCTTGGAGTTGATCAGTGACCCGCATGGTCTGAAAAACACGCGCAAGAGTGGCATTTACATCATTTGCTTGCGCAAATTGATGCGTACCGATGTTGACACCCCATAACGAATTAATCATGTATTGAGTAATTTTTGTAGTGCTAAATAGGCTGGTACCGGTTGATTAGAACTCTCATCAAGTGCGGACTTCACCTTCGGTAAAGTTAACTTCCAGCCAGTATTTGCCTCAAACTTCTCAATATCCTGCGGTTCATCCAAGTCTAAAATAAAATGCTGATTTGGTGTTTCAAAAGGATGTACTAGGTCAGGATTTTGATCCATAAACTTTCGGCACACCATATTCTGACCAGACTCTAAAATATCTTTGAGGGCTTTACCACTCAGGATAATCGGATTACCTCGTTTTCCATCGACTACTGGCATGACGATTTCACCGGCAGGACGCTTTTTAAAAGCCACAATTAACTGCGCCACATCCTCTGCATTGATTAATGGTTGATCCGCTAAAGCCATGATCACCGCATCAAATGCTTCACCTAAGGCCTCAATACCAAGACGCACTGAAGAGGCTTGACCTTCTTCTGGGTGTGGATTACGCACCACTCGTACGGGGAACTGCTCGACGAGTGGCTCAATCTGTTCATGATAAAAGCCAGTCACCACAACTACCTCGTCGACTCCACCGCCACTCAAGGCAATCAATTGTCGATTAATGAGTGGTACGCCGCCCAATTCAATTAAAGATTTCGGAATATTACCCATGCGTTGACCTTGGCCAGCAGCCAGTAAAACTGCCCCAACACGAACCCGAGTATATAAACCACCGCCTTGTTTTAAGATGCAACCCATTCTGACTCCTTCTGCTTAGATTGATGTATAAAAGATGATTTCTTTAAGGTTAAATCAACCAAGCCCTCTAAACTTGCTAAGTGACTCACCGCCATAAACCCTGAAATCCATTCTTTACTCATTTGAATCGCTTGTGACTGCGGAACCTCTTTGGTAGGATGCAACCAAAATAATTCCGCACCTTTTCTACGAATTGCCATAATTGCTTCTCGTGTTTTTTCTGGTGGATCTGTATCAAAACCATCACTCAATACATAAACAATATCACGTCTAGCGATTCCGCGAATCCTATTACCACTTGGTCCGAGTGAACTTTGCTCTAAAAACGCTTCAAAATTAGAGGCAATTTTGGTACCTCCACCAAATCCAAAAGTGACTGCGTTAATTTTTTCTTGGACTCTACTACTGTCTCGCTTCATAAATGCAGTGACTTCAATCAAACGGGTATGGAATACAAAGACCCTAGCATCTAGAACTTGACTAAAAGACCTTGCCATCCTCAAGAAAAATTGGGCATGCGCTTCCATCGATTTGCTGACATCAACCAAGATAAATATTTTCGGCATCACCGATTTGCGCTCTTTCATAGTGAGCTGAATTAGCTCACCACCAGTACCTGCTGCTCTACGAATCGATTGACGAAAATCTAGTAAGCTCGCTTGTGGATTGCGTTGATAATGCTGTATGAGCTTGCGCCTTAAGCGCGCTTGTAAAGGGGCGATTAATTGATCTAATTGATGACTATCACTTGGCAACCAATCGCCTAGTGGTTTTTCTGCCAGTGGGTCAACTTTACTTGCGCCACCTTGACCTTGATCTTGCCCAGTCGCCATTTGGTCATTTTCAGAGCTTCCTAAACCGACTGTCTTTGCAGCTTGGGCGGCAGCCTTTTGCTCCATATCACTTTTCATCTCAGAAATCATCTCTGGCAAAGTCTTCCCTTTTTTCTTTTGACCGGAGGACTTAGTCGTACCTTTGGTTTTTTTCGGAAACCAAAAAGCGTCGAAGAGTTGAGGAAACTGTAACCACTGCCCTCTGGATGAGGAAGCAATTCCACGCCAACATTTTTCGATCCGCTTGGCATTTTGTACACCAGCTTCTTGGGCGATGGTAATCATAGCGTGTAATTCTGATAAGCCCACGACATAACCGTTCGCTCTTAAATAGGCGACAAATTCTAATATGGCGGTACTTGGATCTTCTTTTTTCAAATCAAACGATAGTGTTTGCATGATTACTTTTTGGAAGCAACGACTCCAGCGTCCATGCCAACCCGAAGGCCCGAACCCATAAGTTTATTTAAAACCGGCCCAGAGATTTGCCACTGGTCATTTTTGGTTTTGAGGAGTGCTGAAAGCGTACCGGCAAAATCGACAGGATCATCAGGCAGAGAAGTGAGATTTCTGGCGCATAAAATCCGAATCCAATCCAAGGTTTCTGCAATCCCAGGAATCTTATCCAAATCTTCTTTACGTAATTGATGCACAAACATGACGGCCTGTTGAATCAAATTAATATCTGCCTCAGGAACCAGTGTTTGTGCAATGCTTAACTCGCGGGGCAAACTGGGATAATCTAGATAATGATAAAGACAGCGACGACGCAGTGCATCGGATAAATCACGCGTTCCATTACTCGTTAAAATAACCAATGGCTGAGAACTTGCTTTGATCGTGCCCAGTTCCGGTACAGAAATTTGAGACTCTCCAAGCACCTCTAAAAGATAAGCTTCAAAAGCTTCATCAGCTCGGTCAATTTCATCAATCAGTAAGACGGCAGGGGTTGGTGAAGTGATTGCCTGCATCAGCGGACGCTTGAGTAAAAACTCTTCACTAAAGAGGTTTTCTCTTAAATTGGCTTTATCACCACCTTCTGCCTCACGCAGACGAATTTCAAGTAACTGACGACTATAGTTCCATTCGTAAACCGCTTGGTTAAGGTCAAGGCTTTCATGGCATTGCAGACGAAATAAAGGTCGATCCAGACCTACAGCACAGGCTTTGGCAATAGCCGTCTTACCAACTCCAGCCTCACCCTCTAAGAGTAGGGGACGATTGATTGTCAGTCCCATCCAAATCATTTCTGACAAACTCTCGTCAGCTATATAAGAAGCCTTAATGAGAAGTTCGGAAATTTGCTGAACATTCATCAGGCTTATTTACCGAAAAGTCCTTTGAAGAAATCTTTGATGACCATCCAAACCACTGAAAGTCCATTGAGTTCTGTTTGCAATTTTTGTGGCGCACCTGCAGCAGCGGCAGCAGGGGCAGCAACTGGAGTTGCAGTAACCCCACTATCACTAACCGCTACCTCTTGAACTGGAGACACCAAAGGTCCCAAAGCTTGTGCTTTAACAGAAAAATTATCGGCAAATTGTTGCAAAATCATATCGGAAACGGAAGTCATCATGCGACCACCAAATTGAGCAAATTTACCGTTCACAATGACGCTCGCCTTGCCAACTAGGTTAGTGGTACCGTCAGCCTGTGGCAATAAAGAAGCCGTGAGTTGCATGGATGCAGATGAACCCCCTTTATCTGCGCCCTTACCTAGCATGCGCATTTCTTGAGCAGCCGCGTCAATACCCTGAACTTCAATATTGCCAGCAAAAGCCGCTGTAGCTGGGCCAACTTTGACTTTTACTTGCCCTTTGTAATGCGTATCATCGATCTGCTCAGTGATCGCAGCACCCGGCATACAAGTAGCAAGCTCCGTTACATTAGACAAAATCTTCCAACAGTTTTCGGGACTGGCGGGTATTGGGTACTGCTTATCAATCACTACTTCCATGCAAACATCCTAACTATTAATTTAAATTTAAGCCGTGCTTCTTCAACTCTTTCCAAATCCGATAAGAAGTATGTGGCATATCAATATGCGTAATACCTTTATGAGAAAAAGCATCTACTACTGCAGAGGTAAAGGTTGGAATACTACCAACGTGAGGAGACTCTGCGACACCTTTTGCACCAATTGGATGATGCGGTGATGGCGTTACAGTAAAGTCAGTTTCCCAATGTGGCGTTTCTACAGCAGTTGGCAAGAAATAATCCATGAGAGAGTTACCCTGAATATTTCCCTGAGCATCAAAAGACAGTAATTGTCCCATCGCCACTGCATAACCTTCAGTTAAGCCACCATGGATTTGACCTTCAATGATCATTGGATTAATACGCGTACCACAATCATCTAAAGCATAGAAACGTCGAACCTTGGTCTCACCTGTTGCACGATCAATATCGACTACTGCCAAGTAAATACCAAATGGGAAAGTAAAGTTCGGTGGATCATAGTAATGAACTGCTTCTAGTCCAGGCTCAAGACCTTCTGGTGGCTGATGATAAGCTGCCCATGAAATATCTTTCATGGTCTTGAATTTATCGTCATTACCACGCACTTTAAAGCGATCGACTTCCCACTCTAAATCGTTTTCACTAACCTCTAATAAAGAGGCGGCAATCTTCTTCGCTTTGGCATGAATCTTCCGCGAGGCCATCGCAATCGCAGCCCCTGCAACGGGCGTCGATCTCGACCCGTATGTACCTAGTCCATAAGGAGCCGTGTCCGTGTCACCTTCTTCAACACGGATCACATCAGAAGGAATGCCTAGTTCAGTTGCAATAATCTGTGCGTACGTTGTTTGGTGACCTTGTCCTTGAGAAATGGTACCCATTCTGGCAATAGCACTGCCGGTAGGATCAATGCGAATCTCACAAGAATCAAACATACCAACACCTAAAATATCGCAGATCTTACTTGGTCCTGCACCAACGATTTCAGTGAAAGTCACTAAACCAATACCCATTAAGGTTTTACTGTTAGGATCAGCACGCTTAGCAGCTTGTTCCGCGCGCAGGGCTTTGTAATCAACTGCTTCAAGAACTTGATCTAAGGCCGTATGGTAATCACCGGAATCATACTCAAAACCAAAAGCAGAGGTGTATGGGAACTGTTCTTTGCGGATGAAATTCTTTTTACGAATTTCTGATTTATCCATATCGAGTTTTTGAGCCAACACATCCACCATCCGCTCAATTAAATACACCGCTTCAGTCACTCGGAATGAACAGCGATAGGCTACGCCACCTGGAGCTTTATTTGTATAAACGCCTTTTACTGTGCAATGCGCTGCTGCAATATCGTAGGAACCTGAACAGATATGGAATAAGCCGGCTGGGAACTTGGTTGGATCAGCACAAGCATCAAATGCTCCATGATCAGCAATCACGTTAACACGTAAACCTTGAATCTTACCGTCATTCGTAGCAGCCAGTTCACCAGTCATGTGGTAATCACGCGCAAACGCGGTAGATGAAAGATTTTCAATGCGGTCTTCAATCCATTTCACTGGACGACCAAGAACGATTGAAGAAACGATCGCACAAACATAACCTGGATAGATACCTACCTTATTACCAAAACCACCACCAATATCTGGCGACACAATCCGTACTTTAGACTCAGGAATACCTGAGAGCATCGAAACCACTGTTCTAACAATATGTGGCGCTTGACTAGTAATATATGTAGTTAAGTCACCTTTGATTGGATCAAAAGAGGCTACACATCCACAAGTCTCAAGTGGGCATGGGTGAACACGTGGATAAAGCATATCTTCTTTAACTACCACTTGCGCAGCATCAAAAGCTGCATTGGTCGCAGCCTCATCGCCAGCATTCCAAGTAAAGATATGATTAGGATGCTCACGCTTACCATGCGCTCCTTCCATTTTGCCAGCCAGATCTTCCCGTAAAACCGGAGCACCTTCTTTTAATGCTTCAAATGGCGAAATCACTGGTTCAAGTTCTTCGTATTCCACCTGAACTGCTTCTTTGCCGTCAGCCGCTGCATATCGCGTTTCTGCAAGAACAACTGCCACTTCTTGCATTTGGAAGTGAACTTTTTCATCTGCCAAAACAGCCGCCACATCGCCAGCTAATGTTGGCATCCAATGTAATTTGAGGGGCTTTAAATCTTCAGCGGTTAATACAGCTAAAACCCCAGGGATTTTTAAAGCTGCTTCTTTATCAATTTTGACAATTCTTGCGTGCGCTAGAGGTGAGCGAACGATATCCATGTAAACCATATTTGGTAATTTAATATCATCCACGTAATTACCTTTACCTTGGATAAAACGAGCATCTTCCTTACGAAGGCGAGAATCGCCCATACCCATCAGGGCCGCTTCACGTTCTTTTAATGGTGAATTCATATTAGTCTCCTGTTAACTTCTAACAATTTAAGCATTGATCTGCGGTGTATTAGGCTGTTGCAGTTTCTTGTAATTTCTTGGCTGCATATTGCACAGCCTTGACAATGTTTTGATATCCCGTACAACGGCATAAATTGCCAGAAATACCAGCACGAATTTCTGCTTCAGTTGGATTTGGATTCTCTTGCAATAAACGATAAGACCTTACCAACATACCTGGAGTACAGAATCCACATTGCAAGCCATGCTCTAGGTGGAAGCCCTCTTGAACAGCATGGAGGAGACCATTTTTAGCCAGACCTTCAACGGTCAGAATGTCGCTACCTTCACATTGCACAGCTAAGTGGGTACAGGATTTGACAGACTCGCCATCAATATCAACCGTACATGCGCCGCAGTGACTTGTTTCACAGCCAATATGTGCGCCAGTTAAATTTAAGTTCTCACGTAAAAAGTGCACCAATAAAGTTCTTGGCTCGACTGCCTCTTCAACCTTTTTACCATTAATAGTCATGCTTACTAATTTTTTCGTCATTTGTATATTCTCCGTATAAGGTTGCGTTAGCTAATCTGAGCGCTAGCTGCGAGTAAAGCACGTTTAGTCATCTCTCCAGCCATGGCAGTTTTGTATTCAGCATCCCCACGTAAATCTTCTGCAGGATTGCAAATCTCTGTAACTGCTGCTGCGACTTGCCTGAGAACATCATCGGTAAGTTCCTTGCCAATCAGTAGCTCTTCTGCTTTGTAAGCTCGCAGTGCAGTATCAGCTACGTTGGTAAGTCCAATGCGGGCCATAGACACTTTGCCTTGACTCATTTGTAAAACAACTGCGGCTGCAGCAGTGGCCCAGTCGCCGGTTTTACGCTTAAGTTTAATATAAGCACAACCCGTGTTTTTAGCTAGCGGTGCCATTTGAATCTCAGTTAAGATTTCGTTGGCAGCCATATCGGTCACATAGGTACCTTGGAAAAAATCAACAGCTTTAACTGATCTTTCACCACTAGGCCCTTGCAATATAAAAGTTGCATCCAAAGCCATCGCAATTGCTGGATGGTCATTGGCTGGATCGCCGTGGGCGATATCGCCACCAATCGTGCCGCGGTTGCGTACTTGAGGATCAGCAATCCAACGTACCGCATCTGGCAAAAGAGGAACTTTATCTTTGAGCAATTCTGAATTGAGGATTTCGTTCTCAACTGTCATTGCACCAATTTTAATTAAGCCACCCTCTTCACGAATACCACGAAGCTGGGGAATCTTATTTAAATCAATTAAGTGTGCCGGTTCTGCAAATCGCAATTTCATCATCGGCAATAAACTATGTCCGCCCGCCAATAACTTTGCATCTTCTCCCAACTTATCTAAAAGATGGACGGCCTCACTGACTGATGTGGGTGCATGGTAGTCAAATTCTGGAGGAATCATTTTGTCTCCTTACAGTAGGGATTAATGGATAAAATCTTCTGTTAATTTTTTAACTTATTACATTAATATATACCAAAATTATGTTACGTGAAGTCACACAAGACAAAATTATTTTGTCTCTACATTTTTCTTTTATTTAGTACATAATAATTAAATACGATCCTTTAAAAATGGCAAACAGTGTTGAATCATTTTATTAACCGCAACACCAATCTTCTTGTGACCCTTTGTTTAGTAGCGTCTGTTGCGTTTACACTGGTAACTGTTACGGCAAATTCAGAGGAGAATATTTGGTCCTTGCAATATCTTTCTTTAGCTGGAATTAGTCTAGGCTGCTACGCTTTATCAAAGCTGAGACCGCAAAGATTAGGGTTATCCCCACCCCACGTGATGTTATCTCTTGGGTTTGGTGGTATGTTTCTCGGTCTACTTATTGACACCTATATCACTCCCGTCAAAATGATTGCTTCAATCTGTGCAGGTAGTCATCAACTTGGTTTATGGGAATCCCTTCAGTTACATGTTCTTTTAATGCCATTTATGCATATTGGTATGCTGATTGGCGGAATTTCTGCAATCCCAAGTCTGCGATATTTACGACCTCAATGCCGGAAATTATGTTCCATGCTTACCCAAAATATCCTCTGTTCAACTTGGATGCTTATAGGCATGACGCTTGGAGCGGTCCTCTTTACGCAAATTCTTCAACAAAGTAACGTAATTTTTCTGAATCTCAGCATGATGCTAGGCGGCATGTTTACTGGAATGGTTTGGGGGATGGTCGTGAGTGTTTTCTTATACCGCCAATACTTTAAGTGGCGTGACTATAACGAATCACTGAAACTTTCAAGACAAGCTAACTAAAATCTCTAGAAAGAAAAAAAT
Source organism: uncultured beta proteobacterium (assembly GCA_903889595.1). Lineage (GTDB taxonomy): Bacteria > Pseudomonadota > Gammaproteobacteria > Burkholderiales > Burkholderiaceae > Polynucleobacter. Next base: position 681 of record CAISYI010000072.1, on the reverse strand, counting down.
GCGAGAACTGTTTAAAGTTCTCGCATTTGATGTGTCTTGCTTGAATGGCATTGCTTAAATAATTGGTAGGCTCGACTGAATTCGAATCAGCGACCCCTACCATGTCAAGGTAGTGCTCTAACCAACTGAGCTACGAGCCTAAAGACGAAATTATATCACTTTCGCTGAGCCGATGTCACGCCTTTTACACTGTTGAGTTGTTTCATGGCTTGTGCGATCTCATCTAGACTATGAATTTCGATCGAAAACTGCATACTAGCCATGCCTTTACTACTTAGCGTATTCACCCCTACCACATTGATTCTAAGCTTTGAAAACACCTCTGAAATATCCCGAAGCAAGCCGTGACGATCCACTGCCATCAAAGCGATTTCTGCCGAAAAAATTGAGTTCGACGATGTATTTTCTGACCAAGCCGATTTAATAATCCGCTCAGGTGCGCGCAGCATTAATTGCTTGAGCGTTTGACAGTCACTTCGATGAATCGAAATCCCCCGTCCTCGCGTAATAAAGCCATTAATCTCATCGGGTGGTACGGGTCGGCAACACTTGGATAATTGCGTCAACAAAGAGTCGACTCCCACCACTAATACATCGCCAGAATCCTTTTTCTTACGACTCGGCTTAATCATTAAATCCACAATTGGCGTTGGCTCAATGACCAGCTCTTTCTCTTCTTTA
>CAISYI010000071.1 GCA_903889595.1 uncultured beta proteobacterium | reverse complement strand
TGCACATAGTTCCCAGGATCCCCCACGCCCTCTCAAGGTCAGTCTCTACGCTAGCCAAGCTAGATCATGATTTAGTCAATAGACCACAATCTATTAGCCTACTTTTATATGAACTATTATGAAAATTTGGCCTGCCCAGCACGATTCGAACGTGCGACCTACGCCTTAGAAGCTGGAAAAATGAGCTAAAACAACTAGTTAAACAATGGCATCGAGGTGTTGGCTTTTGGTGTCCAGTACACACCGAGAACCATGGTGCTGAGTGGAATTGCTTGGATCCGGGGTGGCATTCGCAGGCGGTTGGGTGGTCAGATGTCTAATTTGTCGGGTAAACCGACAAATTTGTAATACGAACATCCAGTCATGTCAACTAATTCAGAGTGCTCAAGTAAACAGACACAGCCTTAACATCCTCATCTGAGAGATTTTTGGCAATGCCTTGCATCAACACTCCGCGAGGGCGTGCAAATGTAATAGTTCTGGGCGCCCAAGTATTGCCGCCAACTTGCATGAAGCTTTTTTGATCGGGATGCTGCCATACACCCAGCTGTTGGATTAAGTAATAAGTCTTTTGACCTGCCAATCTAGGGAACGTTGCCATACCTTCACCGTTTTGACCATGGCAGGAGTTACATTGAATAACGCCCTGCTCCGGAATCCCTTTTTCAAAGATTTCTTTACCACGGGCTAATTGAGGATCATCTGAATTTACCTTGATTACTTTAATAGGTGCCTGCTTAGAAAAATAATCTGCTAGCTCCTGTATCTGCTTATCTTTCAATGGGCCAGCCATACCCCACATATACTGGACTCCATATAAATTACTTCTACTGCGATCTCGATAGTCTTGTAATTGATTAACTAAATAGTCCCTCTGTTGACCAGCCAGATTTGGGACCATGGGTGATTGGGATTGACCATTAACACCATGACAGGCAGCACACACCTGGACTGCTAGAACATTGCCTGCAACCTCATAATCACCAAGAGTTCTACTTCTGCTTGGATTTTCTAGGGTAGTGACTGGTGGAATATTGTTGAAATAGGTACACCCTGCCAAGATAGCTACTGACAGGAGTATGGCAATAGAGGAACGCTTAAAAAGAATCTTCATCACATCGCCACCCACAAATAGAGCCAGCTCGCATTATTTGCACTGGCGTTAGTGCCCAAGCCGTTGTAGTTGATTGTGCCGCCGTTATATTTGGTAAATGCTGTGTATTGATAAGTAATACGTGCGTTTTGTGAAAGCTGATACCAAATTGATGGGATCCAAGCTGTAGAGTTTGGATTTAAGGCAGCATTCGTCACTGCATTGGTACCGTAATGTGCATCTGCTGTGCCAGTAATGTTCTGAAATGCTACTGCAGCTCCATAGGTAGCGTTATAGACATAACTGACCTTAGATAAAAAGGAATTAGTTTTATTAGTAGGGTTACTATACAAAATGCCAGTCGGATCAGAAATATTTTCTTTGGTATAGCGCGCTTGGGCGGTCACTGTATGAGGATCAACTAAATATTGATACTGCGAATCAAGCGCCCTATCTTGAAACTTTACTGTTCCCGCACTTAAAGCAGGCGAGTTCACCGGCCCATTACAGATAGGTGCCGCCCCCTTGTATGAACTACTACTAGCAACCGTATTACAACTGGAGTATTGATTAATATTGGCACCCAAGACCCCTACCATCCAGTTATGGCCAGCATACTCATCGCTTTGATAAGCAAAGCGGAAATAGGGATTTACACCTTGTAAATAAACTGGAGCGTTATTGGGATTACTGTTGGATGCGGGATAAGTCATCCAAGAGAGTGGTCCTGAGCCGCCAGACTGATACAAATCTACTTCACCATAAAAATTCTGGTTTACATAGGCATAAACTCCATATCCTGGATTGTGAATAGAATAAGCAGATAACCTTGAGCTAAACGGTAGCCCATAGGTAGAAGAGTTTCTAGTAGACCCCATGTAGGGATACATCCACATGGGAGAAGAGTTCCATACATCGGTAGCACCCGCATAGTTATTCAGAGATGCTCCCCAAATAAAGTCTTTGATAGTATCCGCGCTGTCTCCAACATAACGATCAGCGTAACGCCAATCCTGTATGTCTGCTGCAAACTGATTTTGATTAGGGATACTTCCCTTACCACTCACTTGTTCATCAAATGCGTAATACCACTGGCTAAAAGCACCAAAGTTATCCGTAATCTTGCCACCCACATTTAAGAAAAGATAGTTAGGCTCTAACTTCCCGCTTTGGTGCACTTGCCCCGTGCCATTGTTGCCATTAGTGCTGGTAGCGGCCCCACCGACAAACTGTACCGAAACAGGAACATCAGTGCGCTGTCCAATGGTGTAGCCAGTTATTTTGAAATAACGGCCATAAGGCGTTAACTCTGGATACTGTCCACCAGCATGACAAGCAACGCAATTTTGACCAGTCTGACGTGAAAATAATGGTAATGCATAAGCATAATTTAAGCTTATGCAAAATAACAATAAGCCAAAAAGGAAAACAGTGAGGGTTTTAATAGTCTTCAAGTTATGCAGGCAAACCAGAAGAGAATGCTAATAAAATTAGGAGTAAATAAATTGTCCGAGTCATTGCGCTGCCCTACCACCAGGCCTATAGCGATCCATTACTTGATCAAGACTGTCATTAGTAATGCTCGGATTTGCCTTTTGTAAACAGATTAATAAGACAGCCTTGTTGACATGCTTTTGATTGCCCTCCGGCATGGCTCCGCGAGAAGCTGGATTGACATTACTAAAGCAGGTTCTGAATTGATCTGGTGTTACACCTAGATCTTTACTAATTGCGTTTACTGGCCTGTTTGGATCATCTCGTAAGACCCCCATGGAACTGGGCGGAGTTTGTGCAAGGACCGAACTTGATGCAATAGTGACCACCAAAAAAAACCACGATATTTTCATGGGCGACCCGTCATAAGGTTTAATTTATTGTAATTAACAATATTTGATCATTAAGACAGTTTAGTTACTATTTGCACTCATTTGGGGCAGTGAGGAATCAGTTTTTTCACTAGATCTGATCGGCCAGTCGGGTGTTTGGTCTGCCCAGCACGATTCGAACGTGC
>CAISYI010000070.1 GCA_903889595.1 uncultured beta proteobacterium | reverse complement strand
TCTTTTGATTAAATATTATTTAGAAGTTGGGCAAGAAGAGCAAAAAAAACGCCTGGAAGATCGTTACCGAGATGCTAGTAAGAACTGGAAACTATCTGCAATTGATGGTAAATCTATTAGCCACTGGTTTGATTATTCAAGAGCGAGGGACGAAATGATCAAACGAACTCATACAGAATGGGCGCCTTGGCATGTAGTCGATTTTAATGATAAGAAGCGCGGTCAACTGAATCTAATTAAGCACCTATTAAGCCTAATTCCATATCAAGATTTACCTTTTGAAAATACGAAATTACCCAAACGGCAAGCGATGAAAGATTACGTTGAGTTTGACCTCACTCCTTATAAAGTTCCAGAAGTCTTTTAATGCACTAATTAAACATTGACAACCAACATGACAAAACCCAAAAACAATAAAGATGAAACAGCTGCGATTGGTTTAAATAAGGGCCTCACTTCTTATGGAGACCAAGCATTTTCACTTTTTTTAAGAAAAGCTTTTATCAAAGGTGCTGGATTTAGTGATAAAGCCTTAGATCGTCCCGTCATCGGCATCACGAATACGGGCAGCTCCTATAACCCTTGTCATGGCAATATGCCCCAACTAATTGAGGCGGTTAAGCGCGGTGTTTTAATGGCAGGCGGTTTGCCGATGGACTTTCCAACGATTTCAATTCACGAGAGTTTTGCAAATCCAACGAGTATGTATTTGCGTAACCTCATGTCGATGGAAACGGAGGAGATGATTAAAGCGCAGCCAATGGATGCGATTGTATTAATTGGTGGATGTGATAAGACAGTCCCTGCCCAGTTAATGGGGGCAGCAAGTGCTGGTATTCCAGCGATTCAACTCATTACTGGATCGATGTTAACTGGATCTCATCGAGGGGAGCGAGTCGGTGCCTGTACCGATTGCAGAAGATACTGGGCAAAATTTAGAGCAGGTGAAATTGATCAAGTAGAAACAGATGAAGTCAATGAGCAGTTAGTGCCCAGTGTTGGTACTTGTTCTGTAATGGGAACTGCTAGTACGATGGCTTGTATTGCCGAAGCTTTAGGTATGACAGTACCTGGTGGTGCAAGTCCGCCAGCAGTGACAGCGCAAAGAATGCGCATTGCCGAACAAACGGGTGAACAAGCGGTTAAGATGGCAAAAGAGCGCTTAACGATTGATAAGATTCTCACACCAGCTGCTTTTGAAAATGCCTTAAGAGTCTTGTTAGCGACGGGTGGTTCCACTAATGGCCTTGTTCATTTAAGTGCGATTGCAGGGCGTATGGGAGTGGCTATCGACTTAGAAGCATTTCACGAAATGGGCCAATCTACTCCCGTCTTAATTGATCTAAAGCCATCAGGTCAGCATTACATGGAAGATTTTGATGCTGCTGGAGGTATGCCAACTTTACTGCGAACTCTAAAGCCTTTATTAAACTTAGATGTGCTGACTGTTACTGGTCAAACTTTAGGGCAAGTGATTGATTCCTACGGCCCTACTTATCCGCAAGAAGTAGTCAAGTCACTTGATAACCCCATTTATCCGCAGGGCGGTATTGCTGTGTTAAGAGGTAATTTAGCACCAGGTGGCGCCATCATTAAACAATCCGCTGCACAAGCAAGCTTAATGGAACATACCGGTCGTGCAGTTGTTTTTGAAAATGCACAAGATTTAGCGAGCCGGATTGACGATCCAGAATTAGATGTGAAGGCTGAGGATGTTTTGGTTTTAAAAAATATCGGCCCTAAGGGTGCTCCAGGTATGCCTGAGGCAGGCTACTTGCCGATCCCTAAAAAGTTGGCAAAACAAGGTGTGAAGGATATGGTGCGAATTTCAGATGGCCGAATGAGTGGTACTGCATTTGGTACGATCGTTTTGCATGTGACACCTGAATCTGCGATTGGTGGTCCATTGGCCCATGTTCAGAACGGCGATCAAATACGTTTAAGTGTAAAAAATCGTTTAATTGAACTCTTAATTAGTGATCAAGAGCTTAATCAGCGCATGTTAGTTAACCCAGTACAAGAACCAAAAGCTTCGAGGGGTTACCTGAAACTATTTTTAGATGAGGTGAACCAAGCAGATCAAGGGGTTGATTTTAATTTTTTAAGTTCCCCCATAACTGTATTAGTTCCTCAAAAGAAAGATCGTTGAATAAATTCTGAAATTAGTATCCCTAGGTTAAGGCCTAATTATTT
>CAISYI010000069.1 GCA_903889595.1 uncultured beta proteobacterium | reverse complement strand
ATGATGGTTTCTTTGGTCCAGGAACTGGTATGTTTCTCATGTTCTTATTCGTTCATTTTCTGGGGTTTGATTTTATCAATGGCGCTGCAGCCACGAAGGTGATTAACTGTATAACCAATTTTGCGGCCCTAGCTTTGTTTATACCTACAGGCCATATCAATTGGGGCATCGCTTTGTGGATGATGTTTTTTAACATTTTAGGAAGTGCTCTAGGTAGTCGTCTTGCCATTGCAAAGGGTAGTCATCTAGTTAGAAAAGTATTTATTTTTGTTGTGGTACTTTTAATCCTAAAAACATCAAATGACTCATATCATTGGTTACAATTAGTAACTAACTAAATATTTGTTTCACGTGAAACATTGTTAAGGTGTTATCATCTCTTCCCTAAGGGAAAATCATCTATGGAATATAAAGTAAAATTTGCAGTAATTGTCATTGGCGGAGGGCATGCTGGCTGTGAAGCTGCCTTGGCTAGCGCAAGAATGGGTTGTAAAACCTTACTCTTGACCCATAATATTGAAACTCTAGGAACGATGAGTTGTAACCCCTCTATCGGCGGGATTGGTAAGGGGCATCTAGTAAAAGAGATTGATGCGCTTGGTGGCGCTATGGCTCATATTACAGATTTAGCGGGGATACAATTCCGAATATTAAACTCAAGTAAAGGTCCTGCTGTGAGGGCGACTCGAGCCCAAGCTGATCGAGCTCTTTATAAATCCTCTATGAGGTCTTTGCTTGAAAACCAAGATCATTTGACCTTATTTCAGGCAGCTGTTGATGATTTAATAGTAATTGGTGACGAGGTTCGTGGCGCTATTACTCAGTTGGGTGTTCATTTTTATGCTGAGCAAGTTGTTATTACTGCGGGTACTTTTCTTGATGGTAAGATTCATGTCGGTCTTGATAATCATTCTGGTGGTAGAGCAGGCGATCCTTCCTCGGTTAGACTTTCAGCTAGGTTAAAAGAGTTAAAGCTTCCACAGGGGAGATTAAAAACAGGTACTCCACCAAGAATTGATGGAAGAACAATTGATTTCTCTGTTATGACAGAGCAACCTGGTGACTTAGATCCAGTTCCAGTATTTTCGTTTTTAGGTAGACCTGAGCAGCATCCTAAGCAAGTTCCTTGTTGGATTACCCACACGAATGAGCGGACTCACGATATTATCCGCGGAGGGCTTGATCGATCCCCAATGTATACGGGTGTTATCGAAGGAGTAGGGCCTCGTTATTGTCCTTCTATTGAAGATAAAATCCACCGTTTTGCCAGCAAGAATAGTCACCAAATTTTTTTAGAGCCAGAGGGCTTATCTACAAATGAGTTTTATCCTAATGGGATTTCAACAAGTTTACCCTTTGATGTTCAGCTTGACTTGGTCCATTCTATTCCTGGGCTAGAAAATGCTCATATTCTTCGACCTGGATATGCAATCGAATATGATTATTACGATCCAAGATCATTAACACCATCTCTAGAGTCAAAGTTGATTAAAGGCTTGTTCTTTGCTGGACAAATTAATGGAACTACTGGGTATGAAGAAGCTGCAGCGCAAGGGTTATTGGCTGGTATCAATGCTGGCTTGAGAGCAACCTCTAAAGATTCATGGCATCCATTAAGAAGTGATGCCTATTTAGGAGTACTAGTAGATGATTTAATAACAAAGGGCGTCCAAGAGCCGTATCGTATGTTTACAAGTCGAGCTGAGTATCGATTAAGTTTGCGCGAAGATAATGCCGACATAAGATTAACAGAGATCGGAAGGTCTCTAGGTTTGGTTGGAGATAAGCAATGGGACTTCTTTTGTAGAAAACTTGAAGGTGTTTCACGTGAAACATCGAGGCTTTCAACAACATGGGTATCGCCAAAAAATATAACTCCAGAGGATAGTACTGCTATCTTTGGACAAGTCTTATCACATGAGTATAGTCTTGCAGAGTTATTGAAAAGACCGGAGATTACATATGGTCATTTGATGACAGCCCTAGATGGTAGGTGGGCAAGTCCTGATAATCATTACGATGGGCTTTTATTAAAGCAATTAGAAGAGCAAGTTGAAATTGGTATTAAATACCAAGGTTACATTGATCGGCAAACTATCGAAATCGATCGCCATGCCTATTATGAAAATATGGATCTACCTATCAATCTGGATTATTTAGAGGTTTTAGGGTTATCAAATGAAGTTCAGCAAAAACTAAATAAGGGCAAACCAACAACTTTAGGACAAGCATCAAGAATCTCAGGCGTAACTCCTGCGGCTATTTCGCTCTTGTTAGTTCATCTTAAAAGAGGTGTGGGGAGAAAGGCTCAAACTGATGCAATTTAATCAATTGGTCTTTGATCAAATAATATCTGAGGGTGAGTATTGTTTTATACAGAAGTTGACAGATAATCAAATTGCACAAGTCCAAGTATTTATTAATGAGTTCATTAGGTGGAATGCCGTACATAATTTAAGTGCTGTAAGTAACTTTGAAACACTAATGCGGGCACACTTTCTGGATTCAATGTCAATTGTCTCTGGTGTGGCTAAATATCTTAAAGAACTAAAACTCCCATTTCCTATCAATGTTGCTGACCTCGGATCCGGTGGGGGTTTTCCAAGTATTGTCCTAGCCATTTTGTTGCCGGAAATTAACTTTTACGCAATAGAGTCTATCAAGAAAAAAACGGCATTTTTACAGTCCATTAAACTTCGACTTAAGTTAGATAATTATTTTGTGGTTGATCAGAGAATTGAACACTTTGCTAAAGAAAATCCCAACTTATTTGACGCAACAATTTCTAGAGCGTTTACAGAATTAAATAATTATTTAGAATACTCAAAGTCTCTAATTAAAGATGAGTCCTTTGTTTTTGCAATGAAATCACAAAGAGTTGATGAGGAGTTGAAAAAGGTAACTGGCGAATGGGTTTTAGTTGAGAACATAGAAATAGAAATCCCGAAATTAGATGCATATCGGTGTCTATTAGTTATGTCTTCCATGAGAAAATATTAAAAAAAAGGACACACAATGGCACAAGTATTTTGTATAGCAAACCAAAAGGGTGGTGTGGGAAAAACAACCACTGCAATTAACTTAGCAGCGAGTTTAAGTTCATTAAATCAACGAGTTTTACTCATTGATCTAGATCCTCAAGGTAATGCAACGATGGGTTCCGGGGTGGACAAACACCAGTTAAAAAGCTCAGTTTACCAAGTTTTAATTGGCTTAGAAGATATCAAAAATTCTAAATTCCATTCTAAATCAGGCGGTTATGATGTGTTACCTGCGAACAGAAACTTGGCGGGTGCGGAAATTGAATTGGTTGATTTTGATCACAGGGAGTCATTACTTAGAAATGCTTTAAGTAAAGAACACGAGAACTATGATTTTGTATTGATTGATTGTCCACCAGCTTTGTCATTGCTAACTTTGAATGGTTTATGCGCTGCTAATGGAGTTATTGTTCCAATGCAATGCGAATACTTTGCACTTGAGGGATTGTCTGATCTAGTAAACAGTATTAAGCAAGTTCATGCAAATTTAAATAGCGATTTAAAAATTATTGGGTTACTGAGGGTAATGTTTGATCCGCGTACTGCATTGCAACAACAAGTGTCAGAGCAATTAATAAACCATTTTGGCGATAAGGTTTTTAAAACGATTATTCCAAGAAACGTAAGACTTGCCGAAGCTCCGTCTTATGGATTGCCTGGCGTGGTTTATGACAAAGCTTCACGGGGGGCAAAAGCTTATATTGATTTTGCCGCAGAAATGATTGAAAGAACAAAGAAAACACATAATGATTAAGAAAAAAGGTTTAGGTAGAGGTCTTGAGGCTTTGTTAGGTGAATCGCTAGATTCAGGATTAACAAGTGCAATGAATACAGATCAAATTAAGTTTATAAAGTTAACCGATTTGCAAAGAGGCAAGTATCAGCCTCGTATGCAAATGAAAGATACAGAACTACAAGAGTTATCAGAAAGTATCAAGCAGCAAGGAATTATGCAGCCTCTTTTAATCAGACAGATTAGTGAGGGAAAGTATGAGATTATTGCTGGAGAGAGACGATATCGTGCAGCAGGAATGGCCGGATTAGATACTGTACCAGCCTTAATCAAAGAGGTAGACGATCAAACGGCTGCAGCAATGGCCTTGATTGAAAATATGCAACGCCAAGATTTAAATCCGCTTGAAGAAGCGGAAGGCTTGGCGAGACTAATCTCCGATTTCGGCTTTACTCATGAACAAGCGGCTAAGGTGGTTGGAAAATCAAGAAGTGCAGTAACTAATCTTTTAAGACTTACACAACTATCTAAACCCGTTCAGGCGCTTTTAATGGCGGGTGACATCGATATGGGCCATGCTAGAGCTATGTTGAGTGTTCCAACAGCAAGACAGATTGGCTTAGCACAAAGAGTAGCGGCGCAGGGTTTGTCCGTTAGAGAAGCAGAAAAATTGGCCAATCAAATTATTCAAGCAAGTAAAAAAAATCCAGATGGTATACAAAAAGTAAAAACAGTCAAAAGTGACCCCGATATCCTTGGTTTGCAAACTAGGTTATCTGACATGATTGGTTTAGATGTTGAAATAAAAACTAAATCAAAAGGTGGGGAAATAAAAATTAAATTTTCACATCCGGATGAGTTAGATAGCTTGTTGAAAAAACTAGATTTGTCTTAAAGGGGAAAAAGTTTGCACCACATTGATGATGAAATTGATCAAAAGGATGGGTTATTTAACAAGGATTTTAAATCACTAACCCACGATCAAGCCTTTCAATTACTGGGAAAAGACCTTGATCCTAAGATTAACAGCCCTTGGGAAATAGTTATTTTTCAATGTGTATTAACAATTGTGTTTACAATCTTAGTTTTGTTGATTAATGTAAAATTTGAGGTTGATGGTGTTGTAATTTCAATACTTTTTGGAGCAATTTTAGGGGTTCTCCCTAATATTGCGTTTATAATGCGTATGCAATTTAACAAAAAGAGTTACAAAAAGTCGGCGAAAAGGTTTGT
>CAISYI010000068.1 GCA_903889595.1 uncultured beta proteobacterium | reverse complement strand
TACTCGCGTTCAAATACTTCAGCTGAAGCAGATACTGCTTCTCCGATTTTTCCGTTTGCTTCTAGGAGCTTAAGTTCCATGATGGCCCCTTATTAAGATTTTGCCGCTGGCGTTTTAATAGCCGGCGTAACAATAACTTTTCCACCACGTGAACCAGGAACTGCACCCTTAACTAAAAGGAGCTGTCTCTCTGCATCTACGCGGGCTATTTCCAAATTTTGCACTGTACGTGTAACGTCACCTAAATGACCCGTCATACGCTTACCTGGGAAAACACGACCAGGATCTTGTGCCATACCGATCGAACCAGGTACGTTATGTGATCTTGAGTTACCGTGACTGGCACGACCAGATCTAAAGTGGTGGCGTTTAATGGTACCGGCATAACCTTTACCAATTGTTGTACCTTGAACGTCAACTTTTTGACCAACAGTGAACGCATCTACGCCCATTGCTGCGCCAATAGTTAGCTCACCAATTTTTACAGCATCTAATCTGAATTCATTTAGCGCATTGCCTGCCATTACACCTGCTTTAGCAAAGTGTCCAGCCATAGCTTTTGTTACGCGTGAAGCACGGCGCTCGCCGTGTGCCAACTGAACAGCGTCATAGCCGTCAGTTTCCTGAGTTTTGATTTGTGCGACTCTGTTGTTGCTTACATCGATAACGGTGACTGGAATAGAATCACCTTCATCAGTAAACAAGCGAGTCATGCCGACCTTGCGGCCGATCAAGCCTAAGCTCATATCTTACTCCCATGTCGACATCGATTGGTCGACTAAAATTAATTAATGATTTTTAGTGAAGGAATGCTTACTAAAAATCCCATTTCTTTAAAACTTATCCATTACTTCAATAATAAGACCTTAAATTCAGTCTTATTTTAAGCACAGCCAATCATTCTATACTGAAATTTTCTGATTGGCAATCTTTTTTTACTGTAATTTGATCTCTACGTCTACACCTGCTGGTAAATCTAATTTCATCAAAGCATCTACAGTTTTTTCCGTAGGATCTACGATATCCATTAATCTCAAATGCGTTCTAATTTCTAACTGATCACGTGACGTTTTGTTAACGTGTGGTGAACGTAAAATGTCAAAACGTTCAATTCTTGTTGGTAGCGGAACTGGTCCTTTAACTACTGCACCCGTTCTTTTTGCTGTATCAACAATCTCAGCTGCTGACTGGTCAATTAAACGATAATCAAATGCTTTTAAACGGATACGAATTTTTTGGCTTTGCATGATATTTCCTAAAGAACATAGCGGCGCTGTCGCTCATATTTAATTTAGTAGGTTGTGAGCAGCGCGCTCACAACCCGTTTAATACAAAAACTTAAGCAATAATTTTAGCAACCACACCGGCGCCAACAGTACGGCCACCTTCACGGATCGCAAAACGTAAACCTTCTTCCATCGCGATTGGTGCAATTAACTTTACGCTAATTTGTACGTTATCGCCTGGCATCACCATCTCTTTATCCTTCGGCAACTCAATCGCACCTGTTACATCCGTTGTACGGAAGTAAAACTGTGGACGATAGTTGTTAAAGAATGGAGTATGACGACCACCTTCATCTTTTGACAACACATAAACCTCTGCTGAGAACTCTGTGTGCGGGAGGATTGATCCTGGCTTACACAATACTTGACCACGTTCAACATCTTCACGCTTTGTACCGCGCAACAAGATACCAACGTTATCGCCAGCTTGACCTTGATCCAACAACTTACGGAACATTTCTACACCAGTACAGGTTGTCTTTTGTGTATCTTTGATTCCGACGATTTCAATCTCTTCACCAACTTTAACAATACCACGCTCAATACGGCCTGTTACCACTGTACCGCGACCAGAGATCGAGAATACATCTTCTACCGGCATCAAGAACGTACCATCAATTGCGCGCTCAGGAGTTGGAATGTAATTATCTAATGCATCAGCCAAAGCCATGATAGCGACTTTACCTAAAGGACCTTCGTCGCCCTCTAATGCTAATTTTGCTGAACCTTTGATAATCGGTGTGTCATCGCCTGGGAAATCATACTTTGACAACAACTCACGAACTTCCATTTCAACGAGTTCTAACAACTCTTCATCATCAACCATGTCGCACTTGTTCAAGAAAACAACAATGTACGGCACGCCTACTTGGCGAGCTAACAAAATGTGTTCACGTGTCTGTGGCATTGGACCGTCAGCAGCTGAACAAACCAAAATTGCGCCGTCCATCTGCGCAGCACCAGTAATCATGTTTTTAACATAGTCAGCGTGGCCTGGGCAGTCAACGTGAGCATAGTGACGGTTCTGTGTCTCATACTCAACGTGGGCTGTATTAATCGTAATACCACGTGCTTTTTCTTCTGGAGCAGCATCAATTTGATCGTAAGCTTTCGCTTCACCACCAAATGCCTTTGATAATACGGTTGTGATGGCCGCTGTTAATGTCGTTTTACCGTGGTCAACGTGACCAATCGTACCGACGTTTACGTGGGGCTTCGTCCGTTCAAACTTCTCTTTTGCCATTTCCGCCTCTCAATACTTAAGTTAGTTATATATAAAAATTAATTATTTTGCTTTAGCTGCAATAACAGCTTCTGCAACGTTCTTAGGTGCTTCAGAATAATGCTTAAATTCCATCGTATAAGTTGCTCTACCTTGCGTTAAAGAACGCAACCCAGTTGAGTAACCAAACATCTCTGCAAGCGGCACTTCAGCACGAACGATTTTTCCGCCGCCTGTAATGTCATCCATACCCTGCAAAATACCACGACGTGATGACAAATCGCCCATTACGTTACCCATGAAGTCTTCAGGAGTTTCGACTTCTACAGCCATCATTGGCTCTAAAAGTACAGGGCTAGCTTTGCGACATCCATCTTTAAAGGCCATTGAACCAGCCATTTTGAAAGCATTTTCGTTTGAGTCAACATCATGATAAGAACCAAAAATCAATGTTGCTTTGATGTCTACAACTGGGTATCCGGCTAAAACACCATTGTTTAAAGTTTCTTGAATACCTTTATCAACTGCAGGAATATATTCGCGAGGAACTACACCGCCCTTAATTGCGTCTACGAATTCGTAACCTTTACCAGGTGCTTGTGGCTCTAATTTCAGAACCACGTGACCATATTGACCACGTCCACCTGACTGCTTGACAAATTTACCTTCGATTTCTTCGCAAGTTTTACGAATTGTTTCACGGTAAGCAACTTGTGGTTTACCTACAGTTGCCTCTACACCAAACTCGCGCTTCATACGGTCAACAAGAATCTCAAGGTGTAACTCACCCATTCCAGAAATAATTGTTTGACCTGACTCTTCATCTGTCTTTACTCTGAAAGAAGGATCTTCTTGAGCTAAACGATTCAAGGCGATACCCATTTTCTCTTGGTCAACTTTTGTCTTCGGTTCAACAGCTTGTGAAATAACCGGTTCAGGGAATATCATTCTTTCAAGAATAATAATCGATGATGGATCACAAAGTGTTTCACCAGTCGTAGCATCCTTCAGTCCGACAGCAGCCGCGATGTCACCCGCACGAACTTCTTTGATTTCTTCGCGTTGGTTGGCATGCATTTGCAAAATACGGCCGATACGCTCTTTCTTTCCCTTAATTGGGTTATAAATCGTATCACCTGAATTAACAATTCCTGAATAGACACGGAAGAAAATCAATTGGCCAACGAATGGGTCAGTCATGATTTTGAATGCTAATGCAGAGAACTTCTCATCATCAGCAGCTCTTCTTTCTGTCGGCTCACCATTTTCTTGCTCTCCTGTTACAGGAGGAATATCTAATGGAGATGGCATGTAATCAATTACGCCATCCAACATTGCTTGAACACCTTTGTTTTTAAATGCAGTACCGCACATCATTGGCACGATTTCATTAGCAATAGTACGTGTACGGATTGCTAACTTAATTTCTTCCTCTGTTAGCTCTACGCCACTTAAATATTTGTCCATCAACTCTTCGGATGACTCTGCAGCTGCTTCAAGCATTTTTTCGCGCCATTCTTGTGCGAGCTCTAACAAATCTGCTGGAATTTCTGCGTAGTTAAATTTAGTACCCTGTGATTCCTCATCCCAAAAAATGGCTTTCATTTTAACGAGGTCAACAACACCTTTAAAATTTTCTTCTGCACCAATTGGAATCTGAAGTGGAATAGGGTTCGCTTTTAAACGTAAGCGCATTTGGTCGTGAACTTTAAAAAAGTTTGCGCCAGTACGGTCCATTTTATTAACAAATGCTAAACGAGGAACACCATATTTGTTTGCCTGACGCCAAACAGTTTCTGATTGTGGCTGAACTCCACCCACTGCACAATAAACCATACAAGCACCATCCAAAACACGCATTGAACGTTCAACTTCAATTGTGAAGTCAACGTGGCCTGGTGTATCAATAATGTTGATGCGGTGTTCAGGGTAATTTCCTGCCATACCCTTCCAGAAAGCAGTTGTTGCAGCAGAAGTAATAGTAATACCACGCTCCTGCTCTTGCTCCATCCAGTCCATAGTAGCTGCGCCATCATGAACTTCACCAATCTTGTGATTCACACCTGTATAAAACAAAATGCGTTCAGTGGTAGTTGTTTTTCCAGCATCAATATGCGCTGAAATTCCAATATTGCGGTAACGCTCGATAGGTGTCTTTCGTGCCACGGTGTCCTCTTTTACTTATTCAATTTAATTCAATTTAGAAACGGAAATGTGAGAATGCTTTATTTGCTTCAGCCAT
>CAISYI010000067.1 GCA_903889595.1 uncultured beta proteobacterium | reverse complement strand
TCGGCAAGGGATTTGGCTATTTAAGCAAAATCCTTTTACTTTCTTGATGCTGGTGTTTTTGTATATATTTTTAATGCAACTTTCGATGTTTATACCGATTGTTGGCATCATTTTTGTATTAATTTTTAACCCTTGCATCTCGGTCGCTTTTCTGACGGCTGCGCAAAGAGTGATTTTGAAACAAACTGTAAAACCCTCCATTTACATCACTGCAGTTAAGGAATTACCTTCTGTAATTAGGATGAGGCTTTTTAAACTAGGAGGGTTATACACTACTTTTATAGTATTAATTAGCTTGGTATCTTCTCAATTTATTGATGTCGAGAGGATTATGCCGCTATTAACCAGTGGTGAAATTACTGGCCCTGATCTCATTCAAGAGATGTATTACGCTTTGATCGTTGCCGCAGTTTTATATTTACCCGTAGCGATGTTGATGTGGTTTTCACCGCAATTAATCGCTTGGCAAAATTTAAGCATTCGAAAAGCGATTTTCGGCAGTTGGCTGGGGGTTTGGTTCAACAAGGGTGCATTCGCAGTTTATCTCGCCACCTGGGGAATTATCTTGATCACTGTGCCGTTATTTGTTGGTGGCATTTTTGAGGCTTTGGATATTAAGCAGTATGCTAGTTATCTCATCACCCCCTTTTCCATGCTATCTATCACCGTCTTTTATTGTTCTTTTTATGCTATTTGGAAGGGTTGTTTCACAGATACGATTAAAACTACGGCAAATTTATCGGATGAAGATGCTAGCTCTTGAAACAATCAGAGAGCTAGCTAATACGATTTAATCCATTTAGGAGTTAGCTTTAATAGGCTTGGTTCACTGATTAATAGCGGTTAATTTTGCAATACTGAGTTGTAACCACTTAACACCGTTTCTCGTGAAATTGACCTGCGCCCTAGTATCAGAACCATTTCCTTCAAAACCAGTAATTCTTCCTTCGCCAAATTTCGGGTGAAATACCATTTGACCTGCATAAAAACCATGGTCATTGTTGCTTTTGGTACTTGGAACCACTACAGAGGTTTTACTGAAACTTTTGGCAGTTGGTAAGTCTTGTCCTAAGCTAGCATTTCCCCAACTAGGATTCACTTGCCTTGCAACATTACCCCACCTAGATTCTGAGTGTTTTGGAGTTAATAATTTAAGGCACTCCTTAGGTAACTCCTCTAAAAATCTTGATGGCATGTTATATCTCACTTGGCCATGCAACATCCTAGACTGGGTATGCGACAAATACAAACGATCTCTAGCTCTCGTAATAGCTACATACATTAATCGACGTTCTTCTTCCAAACCCTTTGGTTCATTAATACTGTTCTCATGAGGAAATAAGCCTTCCTCCAAGCCTGTAATAAAGACAACTTTAAACTCGAGTCCCTTGGATGCATGTACCGTCATTAATTGCACAGCATCCTGCCCCGCCTGCGCCTGATTATCACCAGACTCAAGAGATGCATGCGCTAAGAATCCTGCTAAAGGCGACATTTCTATAGCAGTCGTTTGAGTAGTTCCTTGATTATCAAATAGTGGCTCAACAGGTAAGCTGGTATTGAGCTCAATCGGCGTTAACGCAATGGCATCTTGACCTAGACCCTCTTCGGCGACAAAAGCCGTGGCAGCATTAATCAATTCTTGTAAGTTTTCAATCCGATCTTGACCTTCTTTTTCAGCAAGATAATGTTGGATTAAGCCACAGTGCTGAATAACATAGTCAATTAACTCAGGTAGTGTGTTTCTGCGAGTAGCATCCCGCATATGATCAATTAAACGGATAAAGCCGTTAATGGATGAACCAGGCTTGCCCTCTAAAAAACTCGCTGCGCCGTAGAGAGAGCATTGTTGTGTTCGAGCAATATCTTGTAATGCTTCGATTGATCTTGCGCCAATACCTCGAGTCGGAAAATTAACAACCCTTGAAAAAGAGGTATCGTCATTAGGATTTTCCATTAAACGTAAATAAGCTAAGGCGTGTTTAATTTCTGCACGCTCAAAGAAGCGCAAGCCACCATAGACTCGATAAGCTATCCCTGCAGAAAATAGACCATGCTCAATAATTCGGGACTGTGCGTTGCTGCGATACAAAATCGCAACTTCACTTCTCGTCATACCGTCGTTAATTAAATTACGAATTTCGTCAATTAACCAAGAGGCTTCCATACCGTCAGTAGCAGCTTCATAAAGTCTAACCGGTTCGCCGTGGCCTGCGTCTGTGCGTAAATTTTTTCCTAATCGTTCAGTATTATGAGCAATCAGACAATTTGCAGTATCCAGAATATTGGCGTGGGAACGATAGTTTTGCTCTAATTTGACGGTTACAGGGTGATACTGTTTTTCGAACAAGCGCATGTTAGCAACATCAGCCCCCCTAAATGCGTAAATACTTTGATCATCGTCACCAACAGCAAATACGCATGCTGCATGGGGCGTTGACTGAGCAGATAATAGTTTCAACCAAGCATATTGCAAAGTGTTCGTATCTTGAAACTCATCCACTAATACATGTCTAAAACGCTTTTGATAATGCTCCCTTATTGGCTCATGAAATTTTAAAAGTTCATAAGATCTTAAAAGAAGCTCCGAAAAGTCAACCACACCCTCACGTTGACACTGTTCCTCGTAAGCTTGATAGAGTTTCGTCATCATGGCTTGAAACTCATCAACTGGTGAAATATCTTTTGGCCTATTTCCACGCTCTTTAGAATTAGAGATGAAATATTGCAACTGTTTTGGAGGATACTTTTCATCATCCACTTTTAAAGATTTGAGTAATCTTTTAATCGCAGATAGTTGATCTTGTGTATCCAAAATTTGAAATGTTGAAGGCAATCCTGCATCTTTGGAATGTGCCCTTAATAATCGATTACATAAACCATGAAAGGTTCCGACCCACATTCCACGAGTGTTAATCGGCATCATCCCTGACAATCTAGTCAACATCTCTTTAGCAGCTTTATTTGTAAAGGTAACCGCCAAGATCCCAATCGGTGAAATTTGACCAGTCTGAATAAGGTAGGCAATCCTTGTCGTCAGAACTCGCGTTTTACCACTACCAGCCCCAGCTAAAATCAATGCTGACTGAGCATTGCCATTCTCATCTCTGGTAGCTAAGGTAACAGCCTGTAGCTGTTCAGGGTTTAAATTATGTAGAAGTTCAGACACATGGACTCTTTGAAATACACCATTATAATTTAGGAATGTCTAAAATAGAAAATAATACTCCCCCATCCCCTATGTCTAACGAAGCAAATCAGTCAAATGAACTTGCCAAGGCCTTTGAACCCTTAGCAATCGAAAAAAAGCTCAGTCAAATTTGGGCTGAGAAAGACATCAATGTACTAGAAATCAATACTGATCAAGAAAATTTCTGTATCCAATTGCCACCGCCTAATGTCACTGGTACGCTTCATATGGGGCATGCTTTTAACCAAACGATTATGGATGGCCTTACCCGCCATGCGAGGATGCAAGGGAAAAATGCTTTATGGGTTCCTGGCACTGACCATGCTGGTATTGCGACACAAATTGTGGTGGAAAGACAATTAGATGCACAGGGTGTTTCGAGACATGACCTAGGTAGAGACGCGTTTTTAGATAAAGTATGGGAATGGAAAGAAAAGTCCGGTTCCACCATTACGAGTCAAATTAAGCGACTCGGCGCGTCGATTGATTGGAGTAAAGAATACTTCACCATGGATCCCTCTATGTCTGAGGCGGTTGTTGAAGTATTTGTCACTTTATTTGAACAAGGTCTGATTTACCGCGGTAAAAGACTAGTAAATTGGGATCCTGTACTTGGCACTGCAGTCTCTGATCTCGAAGTAGAAAGCGTAGAAGAAGCTGGATTTATGTGGCACATTCGTTATCCTTTAGCGGATGGGTCTGGACATTTAACCGTAGCAACAACCCGTCCTGAAACGATGTTGGGTGATTTAGCTGTCATGGTTCACCCCGAAGATGAAAGATATAAACACCAGATTGGTAAAAATGTAGTTCTGCCTCTGTGCGGTCGAGAAATTCCTATCATTGCTGATGATTATGTTGATCCAGCATTTGGAACGGGCGTTGTTAAAGTAACTCCTGCCCATGATTTTAACGATTATGCTGTTGGTCAAAGACATCAACTCACGCCCCTGAGTATCTTAACTTTAGATGCCAAAATTAATGAAAATGCACCACTTGCCTACCAAGGTATGGACCGCTTTGATGCTAGGAAAAAGATTGTCGAGGACTTAAGTGCTTTAGGTCATTTAGATAAAGTGGTAGACCATAAATTGATGGTACCTAGGGGTGATCGGACGCGAACTATCATTGAACCGATGCTGACAGACCAGTGGTTTGTAGCGATGTCAAAGCCAACTCCTTTTAATCAATACAAACCAGGGGAATCGATTGCCAGCGCCGCTCTGCTTGCGGTGACTGAGGGTGATGTCAAGCTCATTCCAGAAAACTGGACCTCTACTTATTCTCAATGGCTTGAAAATATTCAAGACTGGTGTATATCAAGGCAACTCTGGTGGGGTCACCAAATTCCTGCTTGGTTTTTAGACGATGGTACCTTTGTTGTTGCTAGGAATGAAGAAGCTGCTTATGAAAAAGCGCGTGTTACAGGTTACCTTGGAACTCTTCGACGAGATGATGATGTATTAGATACTTGGTTTAGCTCTGCTTTAGTCCCTTTTTCATCACTAGGTTGGCCAAATAAGACGGATCTGCTAGATCGTTTTTTACCCTCTACCGTTTTAGTAACTGGATTTGACATCATCTTTTTCTGGGTTGCGCGAATGGTCATGATGACCTGTCATTTCACGGGCAAAGTGCCATTTAAAGATGTTTATGTGCATGGCCTAGTTAGAGATGCTGAAGGTCAGAAAATGAGTAAGTCTAAGGGCAATACCTTAGACCCGATCGATCTCATTGATGGTATTTCACTAGAAGATTTGCTGCAAAAACGGACTCAAAACTTAATGAATCCGAAACAAGCTCAAGCCATTGCCAAAAAAACTACAAAAGAATTCCCAGAGGGGATCGCCTCCTTTGGGACCGATGCGCTTCGCTTTACCTTTGCTTCGATGGCGACACTAGGTAGAAATATCAATTTTGATTTAAACCGTTGTGAGGGGTATCGTAATTTTTGTAATAAGTTATGGAATGCGACCCGATTTGTTTTAATGAACTGCGATGGTAATGATGAAGCCAATGGATTCGCAAAATGTCCTGGCGACTGTGGACCGGAAGGATACTTGGACTTTTCTCCTGCTGATCGATGGATTGTTTCTATATTACAAAAAGCAGAAGCCGATATTGATAGAGCATACAAAGAGTACCGGTTTGATTTAATCTCTAGTTCAATTTACCAATTTGTTTGGGACGAGTACTGTGATTGGTATTTAGAGTTGGCTAAGGTGCAATTACAACAAGGCAGTCCGGCTAGTCAGAGAGGAACACGCAGAACTTTATTAAGGGTTTTAGAAACGATTTTGCGCTTAGCTCACCCTATTATTCCTTTTATTACAGAAGAACTTTGGCAAACGGTGGCTCCTAAAACAGGTAAGTCATTACAAGATTGTCCGAAACAAAGCATTGCCTTACAACCTTATCCCATTGCTCAGCCAAGCAAAATTGATGAGACTTCTGAATTATGGGTTAAAAAACTCAAATCTTTAGTTGATGCCTGCAGAAATCTTCGTGGAGAAATGCAAATTCCTCCATCGCAAAAAGTCCCGCTATTGATTCAAGGACCTCATGATTTTGTAACACAAGTCCAACCTTATTTAATCAGTCTAGCTAAACTATCTGACATACAAATTGACGCTAATGGTCAACTCATTGATGCTAAAAGCGCACAGGCGCCAGTAGTCATTGTCGACGATATTCGACTACTGTTAGAGGTCAAAATTGATGTCGAAGCTGAAAAACTTCGTATCAGCAAAGAAATGGTGCGCTTAGAAACTGAGATCAAAAAAAGTTATGGTAAACTATCGAATCAAAGTTTCATAAGTAAAGCGCCCCCTGAGGTTCTCACCCAAGAGAAAAACAGAATGGCTGAGTTTAAGTCCAAATTGGCAAGACTTTCAAATCAGTGGGATAAACTATCCCAGGGCTAACTTATACTTTAAATCAACTAAATTATACTTTAAATCAACTAAAATAATATGAAGAAAATTTTCAAAGCTGTTTTTCCAGTAGCTGGACTTGGTACACGATTTTTACCTGCAACCAAAGCAATGCCAAAAGAAATGCTTACCGTCGTAGATAAGCCTCTTATTCAATATGCCGTAGAAGAAGCGATTGCCTCTGGTATTACTGAACTTATTTTTGTAACAGGTCGTAGTAAAAGAGCAATCGAAGATCACTTCGATAAAGCTTACGAACTTGAAATAGAACTTGAAAACAAAAAGAAAAAAGACTTACTAGAAATCGTTAGAAGCATCAAACCAAGCCATGTTGACTGCGTTTATGTTCGTCAATCTGAAGCCTTAGGACTTGGTAATGCGGTACTTTGCGCTGAAAAATTAGTGGGTAACGATCCATTTGCCATTATTCTTGCGGATGACTTATTAACTGGTCCAACGCCAGCCTTACAACAGATGATTGATGTTTACTCGCATTATCATAGCTCAGTGATCGGTGTAGAAAAAATCACCAAAGATCAAAGCCGCTCATACGGTGTTATTTCAGGTAAAAAGCTTGAAAAAAATCTTTTGAAATTAGATGATATTGTTGAAAAGCCATCTCCTGAAGATGCGCCTTCTAACTTAGGTGTGGTAGGTCGTTATATTTTGACTCCACAGATTTTTTCTCACATTAGAAATCTGAAGCCAGGTTCAGGTGGCGAATATCAATTAACCGATGCAATCCAAACTCTTTTACAAAAAGAGCAAGTGCTTGCTTATCAATACGACGGCATTCGTTATGACTGCGGAAGTAAATTAGGTTATCTCAAAGCTACTGTTGAGTTTGCTTTAAGACATCCTGAAGTATCTGCTGAATTTAAAGCTTATTTAAAAGCCAACAAAACTATTTCAGGCAGAACAGCAGCCAAGTAATTAGCGTCTCTCAAGGTAGAAGATGAAATTATCATCTTCTACTTCAGAATGAACTAAAGTGTTGCCTGTTTGCTTTGCAAACATAGGTATGTCATGCTTAGCACCCGGATCGTTAGCAGTGACCTTCAAAATCTTGCCGGTTTGCATGTCTGACAAAGCTTTTTTTGTCCTTAGAACTGGCAAGGGACAAATCATCCCGATGCAATCGACTTCTTTATCAATTGTGATTGAGCTCATAACTTGCCTTCAACATAACTCATGACTGAGTTTAAGGCTGCCGAGAGGTTCTCAGGTTCCGTTCCACCTGCCATGGCTAAATCAGGTTTGCCGCCACCCTTACCACCGACTTGATTGGCAACGAAATTAACTAACTCTCCCGCCTTTAGCTTACTGATCAAATCAGGAGTTACTCCAGCAATCAGTTGTACTTTACCGTCTTGTTTACTGCCTAAAACAATCACTGCTGACTTGAGTTTATTTTTCAGTTGGTCGACCGTTTCACGCAACACCTTGGAATCAGAAACATCAAACTGCGTCGCCAAGACTTGAATGCCTTTGACAAGCGCCGCTTTAGTCATTAATTCATCACCTTGACTCGCTGCTAATTTAGATTGAGACTTTTCAAGCTCTTTTTCAACTTCACGAAGTTGATCCAATAATTGTTGGACTCTATTCTCAAGGTCATCTGGCGTAGATTTTAAAATCTGAGCAGCTGTTTGTAACTGAGTCTCAATTTTTTGCATTCTAGCTAAGCTTAAATTACCTGAGATTGCCTCTATCCGCCTTATACCTGCAGCGACACCACTTTCGGCAATTACTTTAAACAAACCAATATCGCCCGTTCTATGCACATGAGTCCCGCCACAAAGCTCCTTAGACGAGCCAATTTCTAATACGCGGACGACATCACCATATTTTTCACCAAACAACATCATTGCGCCCGTTTTTTGCGCATCGTCAATCGACATCGATTTCGCTGAGGTAGCTTGATTCGCCAAAATTTCAGCATTGACGATTTGTTCAATTTTTTCTAACTCAGCATCAGTAACTGGACTTGAGTGGGTAAAGTCAAAGCGTGTTTTTTGCGGGTCAACTAAAGAGCCTTTTTGTTGTACATGCGCACCTAAAACTTCTCTCAATGCTTTATGAAGCAAGTGCGTAGCACTATGATTTCTCATAATGGCTTGGCGGGAGAATAAATCAACTTTTGTTTGTACCTTATCACCGACTTTGAGACTACCTTCGAGAACTTTGCCATGGTGTCCAAATACATCAGCTTGTATTTTTAAAGTATCTTCAACCTGCAATAAAAATTGTGGGTTGCGCATCTCGCCACAATCCCCAACTTGTCCACCCGACTCTGCATAAAAAGGCGTTTGGTCTAACACAATGACCGCATCATCGCCGCTAGAAATCTCATTGACAGAACTGCCGTCAATATAAAGCGCTAAAACACTCGACTGTTCAGAATGGAGATTTTCATATCCGATAAAGTTCGTTGCTGGTCCTTGATACTCAAGCCCTTGGTTCACTTTAAATTTACCAGCCGCGCGCGCTTGTTCACGTTGATGTTGCATGCATTTTTCAAAGCCCGCTTCATCGACTTGAACATTTCTTTCCCGACATACGTCTGCAGTTAAATCTAGTGGAAACCCAAAAGTGTCGTGTAATTTAAAGGCAATTTCACCATCAAGAATCTGGGATGGTCCACTCGAATCAATGTTAGCAATAGCGTTTTCCAAAATTTCCATGCCATTGGCAATCGTTTGAAAAAACCGTTCTTCTTCCATCCGAATAACATCTGTAATTTTTTCTTCATTTTGGACAAGCTCTGGGTAAGCACTACCCATTTCTTGAACTAGACTTTTCACGATACTAAAGAAGAACGGTGATCTAGCCCCTAATTTATAGCCATGTCGAATAGCTCTACGCGTAATGCGGCGCAACACATAACCACGCCCAGCATTACCTGGTATCACACCATCAGTAATCGTAAATGAACAAGCTCTAACGTGATCTGCTATCACCTTTAGAGATGGGCTGTTTAGATCACAATTACAACCTCCAGCCTGATCTACAGCATTCTTAGCCGCTGCAATTAAATGTACAAACAAATCAATTTCATAGTTTGAATGTACATGTTGCAAAATGGCTGAAATTCTTTCTAATCCCATGCCAGTATCGACACTCTTTTTAGGGAGCGGATGCATAACCCCGTTTTCATCACGATTAAACTGCATGAAAACGTTATTCCAAATTTCAATATAGCGATCACCGTCTTCATCAGGACTGCCGGGAGGGCCGCCCGGAATTTCAGGACCGTGATCATAGAAAATTTCCGTACAAGGACCGCATGGGCCTGTATCACCCATCATCCAAAAGTTATCAGATGCATAACGCGAGCCTTTGTTATCGCCAATCCTAATGACTCTCTCAGGTGGGACACCTACTTTTTTTGTCCAGATATCAAATGCCTCTTGATCTTCGGAATAGACGGTTATCAAGAGTTTTTCTTTGGGTAACTGAAATACACCAGTGAGTAACTCCCAAGCAAATTGAATGGCGTCCTCTTTAAAATAGTCGCCAAAAGAAAAATTACCAAGCATTTCAAAGAAAGTGTGGTGCCTTGCTGTGTATCCCACATTATCTAAATCATTATGTTTTCCACCCGCTCGAATACACTTTTGCGCAGTCGTAGCTCGGGTATAAGGCCTTTTATCAAAACCTAAAAATACATCTTTGAATTGGTTCATCCCAGCATTTGTAAACAGCAAAGTTGGGTCATCTCCAGGCACAACAGGGCTAGAGCTCACGATTTGATGGCCTTTAGAGGCAAAAAAATCTAAATACTTTTGGCGGATTTCGTTTACTTTCATAAAATATATTATCTCATCATGGTGCAAAAGGTTAATTATTTGTCTATTTTACGATTACAATTTGCAGTTATTGTTTGTTGCCATTTCAGTTAAATTGTTATAAGTTCGTAGGTTTTTTACTAAGTAAAAACCCTAAGATCACAAATTGAATAATCCCCTTACAATGCACGTTGCTAACAAAAATTAGTTAATTTTAAGAAAATAAAAATATTCGAGGAGTTTCGTTTGAAAATACGTAATCAAAAAGATTTCATGTCTGGTTTAATGTTCATAGCTATTGGAGCCTTCTTCTCCATCTTAGCTAGATCTTACCAAATGGGAACCCCCGCAAAAATGGGTTCAGGCTACTTCCCCTTTTGGTTGGGTGTAGTTTTAGCTCTCATAGGCCTATTTGTTTTACTTGGTTCACTTAAGTCAAATGCCGAAGAAAGTGGCATTGGTAAATGGGATTGGAAATCAGTCCTTTGGGTAACTTGTTCAGTAATCATTTTTGCTATTAGTTTGCCTTATGCTGGATTAGTCCTTTCACTAGTAGTTTTAATCTTTGTTTCCGCGATGGCAAGTCATGAGTTTCATTGGAAAGGTACTTTAGTTAGTGCAGTTTTATTGAATGTTATTGCATATTTCGCATTCGTATGGGGATTAAAGTTGCAGTTTCCCGTCTGGCCGAGTTTCTGAATCTAGAAAATCACTTACTAACTATTAAACAGATAGAAAAGACACAAAATGGATTTATTAAGTAATCTTTCTTTAGGCTTTGAAACAGCCTTTACCCTACAGAACCTAGCATATTGCTTCATTGGTTGTGTTCTTGGTACTTTGATCGGTGTTTTACCAGGATTAGGCCCAATTGCAACGATTGCTATGTTACTGCCCGCAACCTATGCATTGCCTCCGATTGCTGCGCTAATTATGTTAGCTGGTATTTACTACGGTGCGCAGTACGGTGGATCCACTACAGCGATTCTCATTAACATCCCAGGTGAATCATCCTCGGTTGTCACGGCAATTGACGGCTACCAAATGGCCCGAAATGGTCGTGCAGGTGTGGCGTTGTTTACTGCTGGTATGGGCTCATTCTTCGCAGGTTGCGTAGCTACTTTAGTTTTAGCAGCGTTTGCTGCGCCACTTTCTGAATTGGCTTTTAAATTTGGTCCGGCGGAGTACTTCTCGCTCATGGTACTGGGTTTAATCGGTGCGGTGGTACTTGCATCTGGTTCATTAATTAAAGCGATTGCAATGATTGTTTTAGGCTTGCTACTTGGTTTAGTTGGTACAGACGTTAACTCTGGTACAGCACGTTACTCTTTTGATATTCCTCAGCTTACAGATGGACTTGGATTCGTTGCAGTAGCGATGGGTTTATTCGGCTTTGCTGAAATTATGCTTAATCTTGAGCAAAAAGAAAAGCGCGAAACTTTCTTAAAGAAGGTTACTAACTTATGGCCTTCTAAGGCTGACTTCAAGAGAATGATTGCTCCGATTCTTCGTGGAACACTTTTAGGCTCAGTCCTAGGAATTCTCCCGGGTGGTGGTGCTGCCTTAGCAAGTTTTGGTGCCTATTCTTTAGAGAAAAAAGTATCTAAGTACTCAGCTGAGTTCGGTAAAGGTGCGATTGAGGGTGTTGCAGCTCCTGAGTCAGCAAACAATGCTGCTGCGCAAACTTCATTTATTCCATTATTAACACTTGGTATTCCACCAAACGCTGTGATGGCTTTGATGGTTGGTGCGATGACGATTCATAATATTCAACCTGGTCCTCAAGTAATGACAAGTAATCCAGCCTTATTCTGGGGTTTGATTGCTTCCATGTGGATTGGTAACTTAATGTTGATTATTTTGAATTTACCGATGATTGGTGTTTGGGTTAAGTTGTTAACGATTCCTTACAGACATTTATATCCAGCGATTTTAGTATTCTGCTGTATTGGTGTTTACTCAGTTAATAACACTACTTTTGACATTTATTTGACAGCTGCATTCGGCATCATTGGATATCTCTTTAATAAATTAGAGTGCGAAGCTCCTCCACTATTGTTAGGTTTTGTTTTAGGACCAATGATGGAAGAGAACTTCCGCCGTGCTTTATTGTTGTCAAGAGGTGACTTCACTGTATTCGTTACAAGACCTTTATCTGCAAGCCTTTTATTTGTGGCTTTAATTTTAGTTGCGCTTGTTTCAGTACCAGCATTTAAGAAGACGCGTGAAGAAGCTTTCGTAGAAGATTGATATTC
>CAISYI010000066.1 GCA_903889595.1 uncultured beta proteobacterium | reverse complement strand
GACCTTTAAAAACAATCGAATGAATTAGGAGATAAGCGATGAATAAAATTAAACTAAAAGTATTAGTAATGCTGTTGGTTGGCTTTCAAGCCATTTTGGGTGTGGCGCAACCAGTTGCAGATCCTGCGGATGAAGTTCCTGATGTAATGCCAAATGACTTTGCGTTTGGCACTCCAATCACTCTTGAACGCGCTGAAGTAGCAATCAATGCTGCAATTGCTGAGTCTAAAAAGCGTAATTGGAAAATGATCGTTGCAGTGGTAGATGTGAATGGTGATTTAATTTCATTTAAAAGAATGGACAATGCACAATTAGCTTCGATTTCTATTGCTGAACACAAGGCTCGGGCATCTGCACGTTTTCGTCGTGAAACAAAGCTGTTTGAAAAGGGAATTAATATTGGCAAGAATAACAATATCATCACATTAGATGGTGTGATTGCTTCTAGGGGTGGTATTCCAATCATTGAAAATGGCAAGATTATCGGTGCAATCGGCTGTTCTGGTGGAACTGGCTCTCAAGATGAACTCGTTTGTAAAGCAGGCGTTGCCGCAATAAATAAATAATTTAAATAATCATCTAATACCTCCGAATTTTGGTTCGGAGGTATTTTTTTGTAATGAATTTTATTGACGCGCTAATTTAATATTAAATGGCCAAGGTGAGTTGAAATTAGTTCTAAATGGATTGATATCTAGACCGCCACGACGTGTGTACCTTGCATAAACACTAAGCTCGGTTGATTGACAGTAAGCTTTTACATCGCAAAATATTTTTTCGACACAATGCTCATGAAATTCTTGATGGTTTCGAAAAGCAATGATGTAGCTAAGAAGACTCGCTTCATCGATTTGCGGCCCCTTATAGTGAATTATTAAAGTACCCCAGTCTGGTTGTCCGGTGACTGGGCAATTTGATCTAAGTAAATTGGAATATAAGGTCTCTTCCACTTGACCAGCTGAGAAATCAGCTTTGAGGATACTTGCATCGGGGGATTTTGAAGGATCTATTTCAATATCTAGTCGATCCATACATTTGCCTAAAAGGGGTGCTTGCTCTCGCTTATCCCATTCGTTTGGAGTTAGCAAACTGACTTTAATTTGCGAACCAATTACTTTTGATAAATCTTTCTCTAAAGCAGTCTTTACTTCAGTAATATCGCTGAATCTAGCATAGTTAAGACTATTCAAATAAAGTTTGAAAGACTTTGATTCAATAATATAAGTCGAGTTTGCAGGAATTTGAAACTGCGCAATTGCTACTTCTGGTTTACCTCTTGGACCTAACCAACTTAATTCATAGGCATTCCAAATATCTGCTCCCATGAAGGGAATAGTGCCTGAAAAATTTAATAATTTGCGGTTGACTGAGCGAGAAATCGGATATAAAAGTTCTGGGTTATAGGACGTTGGATAAGCGACTTCTTTACCTAATGGAGCATTAATAATGGTGGATTCTGTATTTTGAACTGTCATGTAGAGGAGGATTTTTTATTGTTAGAAATACCGGAAATGACTTGCCCCGTTGGCGCAACTTCAGCTGCTTTTTCACAATGTCCCGTTTGATCATCAAAGAAGAAGTCCGGCTCAAACTCTTTTAAGAAATCAGACTTATCTAACCCACCCAAAAACATCGCCTCATCAATATCAATTCCCCAACTCATGAGTGTTCTAATAGCTCTTTCATGAGCCGGAGCTGACCTAGCTGTTACTAGGGCTGTTCTAATTCGCATTGGAGTACTACCAGCTGAGTTTTGTAATTGATGAAGTGCCTCTAAAAGAGGCTTAAACGGTCCAGGCGGTAATGGGATTTGAGCCCTAGTAATTTCATGGGCAAC
The DNA here is from genome assembly GCA_903889595.1 of uncultured beta proteobacterium. GTDB lineage: Bacteria > Pseudomonadota > Gammaproteobacteria > Burkholderiales > Burkholderiaceae > Polynucleobacter. The sequence goes on along the minus strand of CAISYI010000066.1, from coordinate 1,863 downwards.
GAATGCATCTAAGCCTTTTTCTTGATAAATACGTTCGGATTCATCTGAAAATAATACGGCATCACCATCGAAGGCGATACGAATTTCGTTTGGGTTTGATTCCGCCAATTTCGAGGATTGTGGGTACACTAAAGCCGCCGGAAAACCAGCGTTTAAGGTTTCTCGAACATCACTTTCGTTAGCAGATAAAAATAAATTCGCATGCAATGAGCGAAGATAATGATAAGGTGGGCGTCCTCTGGTGAATACCCCACGCTCTAATTTGAGTCCAGCATGTTTAGCGGATCTAAAAACCCGTAGACCACTCACGGGATCATTTCTAGATAAGATGACGACTTCTACTCGAGAGATTTCTGCAGAGTTAAATCGTAGTAACTTTTCTACTAGAGGAAATGCTACTCCCGCTTTGGCCGGAATTTCGAGACGGTCGTTTTGCAAGCGCATATACGCACTATCATTAGTCGCTTCAAAAATACGATTCTCTTCTTCAAAGTCAAATAATGCCCGTGAAGATATCGCAACTACTAGTTTTCCAGTCAGAGAAAAGCTCATATTTACTTTAGAAACAATTGGTAAGCAGGATGGTTACTTTCGTCCCAGTAACGATATCCAGTTTGTTTTAAGAATTCTTTAAATACTTTTTTATCGTTCGGTGGGACCTGCATACCGATTAGAATTTTTCCATAATCAGCGCCGTGATTCCGGTAATGAAAAAGACTAATATTCCAATTCGGAGACATGGAGTTTAGAAACTTCATTAAAGCACCTGGGCGTTCTGGGAATTCAAAACGGTAAAGAAGCTCATTCTCAGCCAAGTCAGAATGACCACCAACCATATGACGTAAGTGTGATTTAGCAATCTCATCAGAAGTTAAGTCCAATGCTTTAAAGCCAGCTTTATCAAAAGTTTTCGCAATTTGAATACCATCATTTAAGTTATTGGTCGCTATACCAATAAAAATATGGGCATTGGCAGAATCCGCAATCCGGTAATTAAATTCAGTAACATTATGTTTGCCAATAATTTCACAAAAACGCCTAAAGCTGCCACGTTCCTCAGGAATCGTTACCGCAAAGACCGCCTCTTTAGCCTCTCCGACCTCAGCACGCTCTGCAACAAAACGTAGTCGATTAAAGTTCATGTTTGCGCCACAAGCTATAGCGATGAGCGTTTGATTTTCGATTTGATGTTCTGCAACATAAGCCTTAAGACCTGCAATGGCAAGTGCACCTGCAGGCTCTAGTATGCTGCGAGTGTCTGCAAACACGTCATTGATGGCCGCACAAATGGCGTCCGTATCAACTGTGATGATGTCATCCACTACCTCTTTACAGATTCTAAAGGTCTCTTTGCCGACTAATTTGACAGCTGTACCATCAGAGAATAACCCAACCTCTTTGAGCTCAACACGTTTTCCCGCCTTGAGAGATTGGCGCATTGCATCCGAGTCAACCGTCTGCACGCCAATCACCTTAATTTCAGGACGAACTGATTTAATATAAGCACCAACTCCAGCAATCAGACCACCACCACCAATCGCGACAAAGACGGCATCGATTGGACCTTGATGTTGACGAAGAATCTCCATCGCTATGGTGCCTTGTCCAGCAATGACATCTGGGTCATCAAACGGGTGAATAAAATTTAAGCCTTGTTCTTCTTTTAAAACCATCGAGTGGTCAAATGCATCATTGTAAGAATCGCCATGAAGAACGATTTTTACCCACTTGCCACCTCTTTCCTTGACGGCATCAATTTTTAATTTAGGCGTGGTGGTCGGCATCACAATGGTGGCTTGACATTGCAATTTTGCAGCTCCAAGCGCGACACCTTGGGCATGATTACCTGCGGATGCTGCAATG
>CAISYI010000065.1 GCA_903889595.1 uncultured beta proteobacterium | reverse complement strand
TGCCATTAAATCAGCGTAGATTTGGTCTGTCGTTGTTTTAATGAGTTCTGATCTGTCATAAGAAACTGGGCAAATAACAACTTGGAAGGGAGCAATTGACTCTGGCCACAAAATTCCGCGCTCGTCATGGCACTGCTCAATGGCAGCTCCCAATAAACGCGTTACACCAATACCGTAGCAACCCATGACAAAAGGTTTAGCCTTACCTTGCTCGTCTAAGAAATTTGCCTTCATCGACTCAGAATAGCGTGTTCCAAGCATAAATACGTGCCCAACTTCGATACCGCGACAAATCTCTAAAGTACCTTTACCATCAGGAGACACATCTCCAACCATCACATTCCGAATATCCGCTACGATAGGCTCCGGTAAATCTCTCACAAAATTAACACCACTCAAGTGAAAACCACTTTCATTTGCGCCGCAAATAAAGTCACTCATCATCGCGACCGTTCGATCAGCAACTACAATGACGCCCTCTTTGAGGCCAACCGGACCTAATGAGCCAGGCGTGGCATTAAACGTTTCAAGAATTTCTGCTTCGGTAGCCATTCTAAAGTCAGCAAGACCTGGTACCTTCGATACTTTCACTTCGTTTAATTCGTGATCACCCCGAATCAGTACTGCAAATATCTTTGTAAGACCTGGCAATAATTGCTGAGTTTTTGGATCAAATTGATCAGCAGCCAATACGATTGTTTTAATCGTATCAGTCAGTGGTCGATTAAGTAAAGTGGCAACTTCTTCGCATTTAGTCATTCCAGGCGTCGCAATTTTTTGCATGGCTTGAGTAGGTTCAAGGCGAACTGTAAGCACACTAAGTGCCTCAGCTGCTTCCAAATTCGCCGCATAATCAGAAGATGCGCAATAGGCAATCGCATCTTCCCCAGTATCGGCAATTACGTGAAACTCTTGACTACCACTGCCACCAATCGCGCCATTATCCGCTGCCACAGCACGGTAATTTAAACCCAGCCTGGTAAAGATGCGGTGATAAGCATCAAACATCTTGGCATAAGAGGCTTTCATTCCTTCAACATCTTTATCAAATGAATAGCCGTCCTTCATCGTAAACTCTCGCCCACGCATTACACCAAATCTTGGACGGCGCTCATCTCTAAATTTTGTTTGAATCTGGTAAAAATTAATCGGTAACTGTTTGTAACTTTTAATTTCGCCCCGTGCAATATCCGTAATCACTTCTTCTGAGGTCGGCTGCAACACGAACTCTCGTTGATGACGATCCTTAATCCGTAGTAACTCTGGTCCCATTTTATTGAGTCGACCGGTTTCTTCCCATAACTCGCCGGGTTGCACAACGGGCATGAGTAATTCAATCGCACCGGCTTTATTCATTTCTTCTCGAATAATATTTTCGACTTTACGAATAATTCGCAGACCAATAGGCATGTAATTGTAGATACCTGCGCCTAATTTACGAATCATGCCGGCTCTCGTCATCAACTGATGAGAAATGATTTCAGAGTCTGCTGGAGCTTCTTTTAAGGTAGAAATAAATGTTTGTGTGGCTTTCATGGAATCTTTATATATATAATCAATTTATAGATTTTATAGGATTAGTATTTTATGCTCGATAAAGAGGGTTATAGACCCAACGTGGGCATTATTCTTCTAAATCAGCGGAACGAAGTATTTTGGGGTAAACGGATTGGTCAACACTCGTGGCAATTTCCACAGGGTGGTATACAAAATGGAGAAAATCCCACAGCAGCAATGCTTCGTGAGTTGCAGGAAGAAGTAGGATTATTGCCCGAACATGTCCAAATTATTGGACGAACCAAGGACTGGATACGTTACGACGTACCAGATGAGTTTCTTCGTAGAAACGCGCCTACGCGTGGGCGCCGTGTGGCCTACCGCGGACAAAAACAAATTTGGTTTTTACTTCGCATGGCCGGACGTGATTCAGATATTTGTTTGCGCGCGACAGACCATCCTGAGTTTGATGCTTGGCGTTGGAATCCTTATTGGATTTCGCTCGACGACGTCATTGATTTTAAGCGCGATGTATATACTTTGGCACTATCCGAACTTGCTCGCTTTCTATCTAAAAAGACCCACCTGATGTCCCTCCCTTGGGGATCCCCCGTCAATGTCATTACTCTTGGGAAATCCGTTACTGCGACACCTCCTGCTCCACGCAAAGAAAGTCAACAAAGGCCATAACATGAAAATTCGCTTTAACTCACTTCTCCAGTTTGCATTTTTATCTGCTCTTGTCATGACTAGTAGCATTAGTTTTGCACAACGACTTTTTCAAAGTGATGTTGCAAGAGAGGAAGCTAAAGCAGCGGCAACTTTAGAGGTTGAGTTGCCAAAGCCCTTTAATAAAAAAGATTTAACCCCTTTTAGTCCCTTTGCGTATAGTTCACTCAAGTTTTTTGTTGATAAAGAAAGTATTTCATTTATCAGTAAAGAAGAGGTCCGTTTAACTGTCGTGACTTTGAATGAGAGTGAGAAATACCAAGGAATCTATATCGGTTTTCGTTGTGACGAGTTTGAATACCGTCAATATGGCTTTTTAGACGATGGGGTCTGGCGCAGACATCCAGATGCCTCTTGGCGTCCAATACCAAAAGCTGGTTATAACCAATACGTAACCTTTTTAGCAAAGTCTAGTACCTGCCAAGGAAGTGCCCCTACTTTGAGTAAAGTGGCAATTATTGAAGGATTACAAGGGCCAAAAACTGCTTACGATTAAATCACTTAGGCATTAAAAGAGAAACTATTTTCAAGCGAGAGCCTTTGCTAAGAGCTCAGTCCCAACCATTTCACCATTGGCTAGTCGAAGAAGAACATCCGGTTCATTACCTGAGGCAATAATGGAGTGGGTATAAGACTTTGCAACAATTTTAGCTGCCAATACTTTGGTTAACATACCGCCCTTGCCAAGACTACTTCCAGCTCCACCGGCGATCAATTCAAGCTCAGGCTCGCCAGCAGTCGCTTGAGAAATCAAGGTAGCATTACTATTTTTTCTTGGATCTGCCGTGTATAAACCCTCTTGATCCGTCAAAATAACCAATACATCAGCGCCGATTAAATTAGAAACTAAGGCGGCTAGAGTATCGTTATCACCAAATTTAATTTCATCGGTAACAACCGTATCATTTTCGTTAATGACTGGTACTACCTTCAATTTGAGTAATTCGGTGAGTGTTGCTCGTGCATTTTCATAACGTTCTTGGTGAGCAAGATCGGCATTCGTCAATAAAATTTGCGCAGTATGGATATCGTGTCGTTTAAAGGCTGTTTCATAAACCTGTACCAAGCCCATTTGACCAACAGCAGCGGCTGCCTGTAACTCATGAATCTCAGTTGGACGCACAGACCAGTTCAATCGCTGCATGCCTTCAGCAATGGCGCCTGAACTGACCATTAATACTTCTTTTCCTTGTTGCATAAGTTCTGCAACTTGTTCAGCCCACCTTCCAATCGCAGCGCGGTCCAAACCTTCACCGTGGTTTGTGACTAAAGTAGACCCTACTTTAATCACAATTCTTTTAGCGTTTTTTAATACTGAAACACTCACAATACGTTCCTTGGTTAATTTTTACTTTTATTCTCAACATCAGTAAATCTGACGTCCGCTTCGTGCTCTTCTTGGGCATCAACGGCCGCTTGGCGCTCATCGACATACTTTTGAATAGCAAAACACAAAGCCTGACATCCATCGCCAGTTAATGCAGAAATTTCAAATACAGGACCTTTCCACTTAAAGGCTTTAATAAAGGCTTTAATTTTCTTCGCACGATCTTCCTCTGCCAGCATATCAACTTTGTTCAGTACTAGCCAACGTGGTTTGTCATACAAGTCTTGATCGTATTTTAAGAGCTCATTTACTAGCGCTTTCGCCTCCCCAGCAATATCAACACCTTCATCAAATGGTGCAATATCAACTAGATGTAATAAGACACCAGTTCGTTGAAGATGTCTTAAGAATCGATGGCCTAAACCAGCACCTTCCGCAGCACCTTCAATTAATCCCGGAATATCAGCAATCACAAAACTTTTTTCTGGACCGACCCGAACCACTCCCAAATTAGGGTGTAAGGTCGTAAAAGGATAATCAGCAATTTTGGGTCTAGCATTAGAAACAGCAGTAATAAATGTTGACTTACCTGCATTGGGCATTCCTAAAAGTCCAACGTCAGCTAATACTTTCAGTTCTAATTTTAATTTACGACGTATCCCTGGTTTGCCACTGGTCTTTTGGCGTGGAGCACGGTTAGTACTACTTTTAAAGTGAATATTACCCCAGCCACCTTCACCGCCTTTTGCTAACAAAAGTCGTTCGCCGTGGGTAACAAAATCAGCGACTCTCTCACCAGTGTCCATATCATCAATAATGGTGCCCACAGGTACTCGCAGTTCGATATCATCGCCGGCACGTCCGTAGCAATCAGCTCCTCGACCAGGCTCACCATTTTTAGCTAGGTGAGTTTTAGAAAAACGGTAATCGACTAGGGTATTAATGTTACGATCGGCAACCGCATAAACTGAACCCCCTCTACCACCGTCACCGCCGTCAGGACCACCATACTCAATAAATTTTTCACGACGCATAGACGCGCTTCCAGAACCGCCGTCACCAGCAATTACCTCAATTCGTGCTTCGTCAATAAATTTCATAATCTAACTCTAATAAAAAAGGCCTCGCGAAATAGCGAGGCCTTGAATCTAAACGAATCGTTCAGTCAGGCGAATTAAGCCTGAGGCAAAACGGAAACGAAGGATTTCTTTTGTGCACCTTTAACAGCAAACTGTACATGACCATCCACCAAAGCATACAAAGTATGGTCTTTACCTAGACCAACGTTTGTACCAGGATGAACACGTGTGCCTCTTTGACGAATAATAATACCGCCAGCATTAATTGCCTGACCGCCATAAACTTTTACACCTAGGCGTTTTGACTCGGAATCACGTCCGTTTCTGGTCGAACCGCCACCTTTTTTCTGTGCCATTATTTGCTCCTGTTAGCCGTAAATTAAGCCGATATATTGTTAATCAAGATTTCAGTGTAGTTCTGACGATGCCCTTGACGTTTTTGATAGTGCTTACGTCTGCGCATTTTGAAAATCTTCACTTTGTCGTGACGACCCTGGGCGATAACAGTGGCTTTGACAGTTGCACCAACAACCAAAGGTTCACCAAAAGTCAGTGAATCACCGGCGCCTATGGCCAGTACTTGGTCGAGTGTAATTTCGCTACCAATGTCCGCAGGTATCTGTTCTATTTTTAATTTTTCTCCAGAAGCAACTTTATACTGCTTGCCTCCAGTTTTTATGACCGCGTACATATAAATCCTCTCGAAAGGGTTGAAATCCCAAAAAATCTCAAATTACTATTTGGGACAGCCTTACATTGTAAGTTTTTTAAGCATTAATGTCAAAGACAAGCTAGAAATTCTCCCCTTTTTCTCCTATTCATTGTTTTAAATGCCTTTAATACCCACTTTTTGTGTGGTCTTTACCCAACGATTTTCGTCAAAATAGTGAAAAGTGTCCTAAAAACTATAAATTTGAGGGTTTTTTGACAAATTTACCGATTTCTTTCAACAATGCATTTATCAGGAAGTGCATCTTAAAACTTCCTTTGGTTTAGAATAGAATTCGTTTGTATTAAAGATTCAAGTTTTTCACTTCTCTAAACTATATGTCAGTAATTGACCAGCAATTAGATTCGCCTAAAGATTCTTTCATGGATATCAAAACTATTTTGATGCCAATTCAGAAGGATATGCGTAAATTAGATGAAGTGATTGAACAAAGTCTACGTTCTGATGTGGCTTTAATTAATCAAATATCCCAGTATCTAATTCAAGCAGGTGGCAAAAGAATTCGTCCGGCGCTCGTCTTTTTAATCGTTGGCGCTATTAAAAATCCTTCTCTTGTTCTGCATCGGCATGAGATTGCTGCAGTAGTAGAATTTATTCATACAGCCACCCTACTTCACGATGATGTAGTTGACGGCTCTGATTTGCGTCGTGGTCGCAAAACCGCTAATGCAGTTTTTGGTAACTCTGCCAGTGTTTTAGTGGGAGATTTTTTGTATTCAAGAGCGTTTCAGATGATGGTAGTGCCAGGACAGTTGAAAATTATGGAAATTTTATCAACTGCCACTAACGTCATCGCGGAAGGCGAAGTGTTACAACTGCTTAACTTAAACGACCCAGATGTTACGGAATTAAGATATCGGCAAGTTGTTCAGTATAAAACTGCTAAATTATTCGAAGCTGCTGCCCAACTAGGCTCAGTTCTTGCTGATGGTAATGCAGCTCAATATCAAGCAGCAGCAGAGTTTGGGTCTAGCTTAGGCATTGCATTTCAAATCATGGATGATTGGTTAGACTATGCTTCCGATGCGCAAACAATGGGTAAAAATGCAGGTGATGACCTTAGGGAAGGCAAACCTACCTTACCATTAATTTATCTACTCAATCATGGTAACGCCGCCCAAAAACAAATGGTGCAACAAGCGATTGAACAAAGCGATGATCTCGACGAGGAATTCTATCAAACGGTATTGCATGAGGTTCGCATTAGTGGAGCACTATCTTATACCTTAGACCAAGCCAAAATTGAAATTGAAAAAGCAAAAGCTTGTTTATCTGCGTTTGAGGAAAATGAATTTACCCAAAGCCTTCGTGCTTTATGTGACTATTCGATCGCCAGATCGTTTTAATTAACTTTTTTTAAAACCATCTTGACTGTATTTTCCTTCTGATCTGCCATGTTTTGATTTTTAGCATCAAGAACTGAGTAACGCACATCATTAATCCAAAGTAATTTACCATCAATAGATTGAATCCTAGCACTTACAGCATAGGAGTGCCTGGGGATAATGAGTTTGGGATCATATTCCAGTGAAAAATGAATCGGTAATGCTTGTACTGGATTGATTCTCTTTTTGGCAATTACTCTCATCGGTGCATCGGCAAGAGAAACGTCAGCTAAAGTAACTTCAATCACTGTATTCGGAAGCAATTCACTTGCGTTTTGCAACTCAAGTGTGCCATAGATAAAAGATCCCTCAGACACTGCACAAGATCCAAGTAGCAACGTTCCAAAGGTTGCAATCCCTAAAATACACGCGTGAAAATATCTAGCCACGACTTAAGAAGACTTACTTAAAACTGCATTCTCAGGTTGCAGCATAAAATGTGGCGACATAATTTGGATACCAGCGCGGTTGAAATTATCTTGAATTGCTTGGTGTAATTCCGAAAGTATGGCCGTTTTTTTCATGGGATTATTCGTGTGGATAAATAACTCATATTCCACATAAAAATCACTTAAGGCTTTTTGAAATACTTTTGGTTCTGGATCGGTTTTAATATCAGGAATCAGTTTGGTTGCGTCAATTAACATTGCATGCACTTCACGCCAAGGGGCGTCATAACCAATCGTCACATGAGTAGACAGCACAGTACCCGTTGTTTCATTGAGTTTGGTCAAATTTGTAATCGGATTTGAAATTAAAACCGCATTAGGAATGGTAGTTTCAATTTTACTATTCAGTGATTGTATTTTGGTTGACAAGATGCCCAACTCTTTCACGACGCCTTCTTCTCCGTTGACCTTCACGTAGTCACCGACCCTTAATGCTCTGGAATAAATGACCACTAAGCCACTCATTAATTGAGAAACTAAGCCGGTAGACCCTAAGGAGATAACAACACCTAATAATACTGATAATCCTTTAAATGCCTCAGTATTGGAACCCGGAATGAGTGGATAAATAATCGAAAAGGTTAAGCCCCATACCAAAAAAGTTGCTAACCGTTGGCTAGCACTTACTGTATCTTTATGAAACATATTAAACTGAATGTTTCCTGCTTGGATACGCTTGAAGAAAACCTTCATCAAGTCGATGATAGTGCGTGTGACAAAAATAATAATTAGGATTGAAATTAAGTTAGGAATTGAACTTAAGATGCCGGAAAAAATCGAGTAAATCGTATCAGTAATATGTTGGCCCAACTTTTTACCTAAAGGCTCGGTTAAGGGCAACTGACGTAAGCTAAAGGTCAACCAAATATAAATGAGTAAGGCACATAATAGCCAACTAATTGCATTAATAATCTTTGATGCAAACCGAAAGTAATATTCAGACCAGTGGATGCCATGCATCGAATGTGACAGAGAGTGGCCTCTTTTTAGTAACTTCGTTGATAACCAATTTAAAGACTTTTTCTCGACAAAAACTAAAATCCCAAGGATTAATGTGGCTAACATAATCAGGATGGATTGATGAATGAGAAAAGGGAGTTTAAGTTGTTTTTCCTTTGCCTCCATCAGTTCAGTCAAGATTTCAGTCGTTTTCTTTTCGAGGTTTTTGAGGTTCCCATCGGTCTCTCGGTCAAGGTCTTTTTCCACTAGCGCAAACAATGCAATATCACCTAGATACCATTGCAAACCTGTATCTTGGCCAAGCTCCATGGGTAAGACTTCAATTTTTTTGGTAATTAAATCTTTTTCTGTGAGGCCGTTAATCCTATCTTGTGCTCTTTTTGCCCTCTGTTCAGGTGTCGCATGGACAAGATTGGTTCTAAAAGTAGCAATATCCCGATTCATTACCGATAAAGTGACTTCATTCAGAACACCAGGTGATTGAACTTGAGCTTTTACGGTCGGAACTAAAAAATATCCCAGGAATACAAATAACAAAATTCCCATTCGAAAAAACAAACTTTTACTTCCTGTTAATTCTTTGTACATTTGCTGGACCATGGTTTTTGTCAGTATCTTTAGTAATAATGAGAAAATTTTATATTATTTGTTAAATTTAATCCTATGAAACTTGTCTATCGCCCAGAAATTGATGGTTTAAGAGCATTTGCTGTGATTAGCGTGCTTCTTTTTCATGGCTTTCCTAATTTTTTACCTGGGGGCTTTGTTGGGGTAGATATCTTTTTTACAATTTCTGGGTATTTAATTACCAGTATTATTTTTAAAGAGTTGCAATCCTCTAGCTTTAGTTATTGGTCATTCTATCAACGCAGGATTCGTCGTATCTTTCCAAGTTTAGCGCTGGTTCTGATCACCTGCTCGATTGTAGGATGGATTATCCTGACGCCAGCGGAATACGAACTCTTTGGTACGCACTTGGCTACCAGTGCTGGTTTTATCCCCAATCTACGGTTTTGGCGAGAAGCTGGCTATTTTGACAAAGAAGCTATAACCAAACCACTGCTACATTTATGGTCGCTTGGTGTCGAGGAGCAGTTTTATCTACTATGGCCAGTGATTCTAGGTTTGGGATGGCGTTTTTTATCCCCCAAAATAAATCATCTACTTCTATTGATTACCGGTCTACTTCTTGGTTCCTTAACTCTGAGTTATTTCACCATTAACATCAATCCAACTGCAGATTTTTACTCTCCTTTGACGCGTTTTTGGGAGCTAGGACTTGGTGGACTCATTGCCATTCTTACCCTGTTTAAAAAAATCACACTTCCTCCACTGCTAAGAAATTTACTTAGTAGCTTGGGAGGTATTCTTTTAATTGTTGCTATTACCCAACTGCATGAACGACTTGCTTTTCCGGGTTTATGGGCTTTAATACCCTGCATGGGTTCAGCATTGATCTTATTAAGTTTGTCACCTAATGCAGAATTTACAAAACAGTCTCTCGTACTTAAAGGCTTGGGTACAACCCCAATGGTTTGGATTGGCCTGATTAGCTATCCCTTATATCTTTGGCATTGGCCACTATTGTCACTAGCCAGCATATTAGAGGGTCAAACCTTATCAACGATAGTTCGAGTATTGCTCTTGATCATGAGTTTTTTATTAGCGTTTTTAAGCTACCAATATTTAGAAAAGCCGATTCGACAGCAAAAGAGCCAAATTTGGGCTTTGGCGCTGTTATTGGTGATGATTTGCTTACTCAGTTTTGGCATTATGCTTCGTAAGCAAGATGGCTTTAAAGATCGTCACCAATCTCAAATGATGGCCGATCCAAGTACGATGATTTTGGGAGAGTTCCGCGATACGATTCGCAGGCCTTGTCATATTGAAAAGCAAATGCCCCCTGGTTTAGATTGCTTTGAAGATGTGAGAGATCCCGTTCGATATGCCCTTTTGGGTGATAGTAAGGCAGACGCTTTATTTTATGGGCTAAGTAGTGTTTCAACCCCTACTGGTCGGTGGATGCTAATTGATGGCGTTCATCCACCCCCGCCTAATGCTAGTGCAGTCACTTTGGATGAACTCCTAGCTAAAAGTAAGCTTACTTTTGAAATTATTAAAAATGACCCGCAAATAAAAGTCGTAGTGCTTGCGAATGCTCTGCGCGGAATTTTCCCGATTGATGCAAAAACCGGCATGATCACAGGGCTTGGAAATTCAGAATTACAACTCCAGAATTTTGATCAGCTTATTAGTGAGTTAGAACAAGTCGGCAAAACGGTCCTCTTCGTCATCGATAATCCTACTTTCCCAGATCCTACTAGCTGTATTAGTGGTGGCTTAACCAATTCTGCGATGTTGAATCATATTTTTTATCGCAAAGCCAACCCTTATTGTTCGATTCGATATGAAGATCATCTCGAAGGTACCAAAGCTTATCGGCTTTGGACGCAGCAATTGGCCGCTAAACATCCAAACATGACAGTCATTGATTTGCCAAAGTATCTTTGTAATCCAAATGAAAATGTTTGCCAAACAACTGAAAATAATTCATTTTTATATAGTTATAGTGACCATATTTCAGATTATGCGGCCAAGAAAATTGGAGCTGTAATAACCCCAATCGCGGATCAAGCGATGACCCAATTTACAAAATAAGCCTTAAATACTTGTAGAATGACTTATCAAAATGGATAAAGTAAATATGCCGCAATCAAATCGTACCTGGACTGTTTCAGAAATTGAAGCTTTATATGATTTACCACTACCTCATCTAATACATCAGGCAAGTAGTGTTCATCAAACGTATTTCCCTGAGGGAGATATTGAACTTGCGACTCTGCTTTCGATTAAAACAGGTGGTTGTCCAGAGGATTGCTCATATTGTCCGCAAGCAGCGCGTTATCATACGGGTGTCGAAGCTACTAAGCTAATGGATTTAGAAGAAGTTCTAGAAGCCGCTAGGGCAGCTAAGGCTGCTGGCTCTAATCGTTTTTGTATGGGTGCAGCTTGGCGTGAACCGAAAGATCGTGACATCATCAAAGTTGCGACAATGATTAAAGAAGTGAAGGCCATGGGTATGCAGACCTGCGCTACTTTAGGCATGTTAGATGCAGATCAAGCTAAAGCACTCGGAGAAGCGGGTTTGGATTATTACAACCATAACCTTGATTCCAGCGAAGACTTTTATGGCTCAATTATTCAGACACGGACCTATCAAGATCGCATAGATACTCTAGAAAATGTGCGAAGCACTGGTATGTCACTCTGTTGCGGTGGCATCGTCGGTATGGGTGAAACGCGTAGACAGCGGGCCGGTTTAATTGCTCGCTTAGCCAACTTAGCCCCCTACCCTGAATCTGTACCAATTAATCATTTAGTGCCCGTAGCAGGCACACCCTTAGCTGATCAACCACCCCT
>CAISYI010000064.1 GCA_903889595.1 uncultured beta proteobacterium | reverse complement strand
GTTGGAACAACTATTGGCTGGGCATGCATTGTTCCTTGGTCATCAAGGACGGAAGCTTTAATACCTAAGCCACCGCAATCGATGCAAAGGGTCATGTTCTCCATGTGCTAAATCTACGGGTCATTATGGGAAAGAGAAAATTCCCTCTTATTATTGCCCGCCAGGGGCTTACTAATAGATGCGATTATATTGCAAGACTGGCGTACTGCGCCTGCGGAGGCCTGCAGACAATCCCACTTGCACCGTTTAAGGTCCATTCACCATTTGAGTATGGGATCAAGATTGCGTCACCTTTTTCAACATCCATCGTTTCGCTGTTACTAAATCTGAGTGAGCCTGCAGAATCTAAGACTAGAAGGATTGCAAAACCCGCATCAACCTTGCTTGCCTTGCCAGTTAAGTAATCAGCTCGGAAATATGGATTGGCTGCTTGCGTAAAGACTGCCGCATCAGATTCGCCAAATAAACGTTTAGGTGTCACGAGTTTTTCTGCTTCTGCTTTATCAATTGGTGTGTAGCGCAGAGCATCAAGTACCGTGTCAAAACCTAAGCCAAGATGGCCATCTTTCACACCATCTACTGCAAAGTCGTTCCATTCAAGCAGTGCTGACATATCGGTTGGCTCTTGAAGCTCTAAAACAAATATCCCTGCGCCAATTGCATGAGGCACGCCTGCTGGTACCAAGATTGCATCTCCTTGTTTAGCAGGAAATTTTTGCAATGAAGCCAGCAAACCATCAGCATCTCTTGCATCCACCATTGATGCAACTTCTTTTTTACTTTTTGTTTTGCTGAAACCCAAGCCAACGTATGCATCAGATGGCGCTTCTAAAATAATCCACGCTTCTGTCTTGCCATGTTTGAGTGATAGGTGCTCTTGAGCAAATTTACGGTTTGGATGATAGTGAACAGGCAAACGCTGATCTGGGTCCAATAGTTTGACGAGGAGCTCTGTGCTTACTCCAAAAGTATTGATGTGCTCCCGACCTAACCAGTGCTCTGGGTTTGCAGTCAGTGCATCAATGAGTAACTCACCTGTTGGCAAAGTGGACAGACCCATGCGCGGCTCGCCAAATCGTGTTGTTGTTGAGCCAATCCATTCTTCAGGTCGCATCGGCCCACCTGGCCCATGGCGAAGTGCCCCAATTCGGTTACCGCCTTTATAAAAATGATCGAATTGATTTGACGGCAATTTATAAGCAGGCATGGCGAGAACTATACGTTGCCCACGGAAATCGGAATAGACTTAAAACATGACTGTTTATGTCTTAGGGAGCCTCAATATTGATTTGGTTTCCACCGTTCTTAGAATGCCAAATCCAGGTGAAACTGTGAGTGGCACTTCATTTGAAACTTATATTGGTGGCAAAGGCCTTAATCAAGCGGTGGGATGCTCACGTGCTGGAGCACAAGTAGTAATGCTCGGGGCGGTTGGAGATGATAATTACGGCAAAGAGCTTCTTGAAGCGCTGCGCGCAGAAGGCATTTCAGATAAATATATCTCCCGTAAAAAAGGAGCAAGCGGTGTTGCAGTTATCGAAACGGACGCAACTGGCCAAAACCGAATCATTGTTATCCCCGGAGCAAACGGGCAGTTAACCCCAGCAGATATCCCCAATGAAGTATTTCAGGACAGCACCGCCAAGTATTTAATTGCTCAGCTAGAAACTCCGGTAACAACTGTCACCGATGTCTTAAGTCGTGCAAAGAATGCAGGTTTTATAACAGCGCTCAACCCTGCTCCAGCGCAGAAGCTTTCTTCAGAATTGCTCTCGCATGTAGACCTCATCACTCCTAATCAATTCGAAGCGGAGTTGCTCACCGGAATAAAAGTGAGCGACCACAAGTCAGCCATCAAGGCTGGACAGGTACTACTTGAACAAGGCGTGAAGCATGTAATTATTACCTTAGGTGAAGACGGCGCAATGTTCATATCTCCCGATGAGACATTCCATCAACCTGCATCTACCGTCGCGGTTGTTGATACAACTGGAGCTGGAGATACATTTTGCGGAGGCCTTATCGCCAAACTTTCAGAAGGTCTAAGTATGAAAGATGCAATGCGTTATGCGACAGCAGCTGCTGGTTTAAGCACGACAAAAGCTGGTGCAGTGCCTTCCATTCCTACTGCTGCAGAGGTATCCTCACTCTTATAAGGGGGAAGAAATGCTTAAGACCGGCGTAATCAATGGTGATCTTGCATCACTTCTTGCCAAGTTTCGCCATGTAAACACACTGGCGATAGTGGATGGCCCATTTCCAAGTTATCCAGGGGTTGAATTAGTTGATCTGGCAGTCACGCCAGGCTTTCCCACGATTCCCCAAATTTTGGATCAGATACTTCCTTTATTGGATATCACTGGAATTTATCTTGCAAACGAGTTTTCAGAGAAAGTAGATGCGAAAACCGTTGCCGAATACACCAAACATCACCAAGGTTTACCAACGACTCTGATC
>CAISYI010000063.1 GCA_903889595.1 uncultured beta proteobacterium | reverse complement strand
TCATTAATAACATCTTTTAAGTCTAAAATTGCCTGCGGATTGATTTTAGTTTTCTTAGAAATACTCTCCGTGTTCACAGTTATACTCAAAATCTCACTCCACTTGTTATCTAAGTATTTAAAACAATCATCTAAACTCAGAACCTCCGGATCACCAAAATAAACTATACTTTTTTCAAATTCCACAACTTTCTTCTTTACCTCTGAAATAAGTAACTTTGAATCAATTGGAGTTTTATCTATCTCTGAAACCAATAGGTATGGCTGAAGGACGGAGTGGATGAACTTTGCCCAAGCCAATCTAAGACGGTTCTCCTCATCTTCAACTAGCTGCGCATGGCTGGGAATATTTGCGATCTCACTCTCTCTAATTACCCCTAGATTAGCTTTTGCCACATCACCAAGTCGAGCGTAATTGCCTAGAATATAAAAAAATGAATAGACAATTGCAAGCATTAGTAACAATAAATAGCTGTTAGAAACAGATTCATAAAATCCAAAATTGCTTTTTAATAAGTAGAGCCCGCTAATTACAAGCAATAGGTTCAAAAAATCAAAGGCTACAAGTGCACTAAATTTCACTGGTGCCTTAACTTTCCAGAAATAGTGCTGCGCTTTATGAATAATTAAGGTTACTACTACCACAAATACACTTGCTAGAAAACTCTTCAAGGAAGTTTCTATTTCCAGAATTGGAATGCAAATATAAAGAAATATGACTGTTGTGAAAATATTTGGATTTAGCGGCTCACTTCGAAGGCTGACTAAGAATAGTTTGGCCGAAAAAGATGGAAAAAAGTATCTACTACTTTTTAACCTTCCTCTTTTGCGATGCGTTGCGCCACGAGATATATCATGTGACAGAGCTCTTAGTTGAAGCCTTAGGTTGCTACTATTAATTTTTTTAGATTTGATATTAATGAGAGCAAGCAGCTTCCTAATAATTTCATTTTGCAGAGTATCGAAGTGAGCCAAGTAGGTCTTACTATTACCAATTTCAATAATTCGCTGCTTAATTAGTGAACGCTTGATTTCATTCTTGAAAAATATGAAACTTCTGTAGCCTCTACCGAGAATGGAGGTAACCATGACTATGGATATGCAACTTAAGCTCGTATAGATTGCTCTCGGATAAAACTCTAATTGGAAAGTAAGACCAAGCCAATTTGCACTAATCTCGCCAACCGCGCAGCCAATAAATCCACACAAAAAACCGAGCAACCAGATGGAAAATATTGAAACATTTCCGTTACCTTTTCTGGTAATAAAATGTGAGCCT
This sequence comes from uncultured beta proteobacterium, assembly GCA_903889595.1. Classification (GTDB taxonomy): domain Bacteria; phylum Pseudomonadota; class Gammaproteobacteria; order Burkholderiales; family Burkholderiaceae; genus Polynucleobacter. The sequence continues at coordinate 1,201 of CAISYI010000063.1, read as the reverse complement.
AACCACCAAATTAGTAAGCAACTTCCCCACGATAATATTTTTTCAATAAGCCAATCGGAAAAGTGCGTAAAGGATTTAGTGGAGTTTGGTTCGATCAAAACTGAAGGCACTAGGAAAACAGCTATGAAAACAGGTAAGAAGGTTAGATCTATTACCCAATTATCTAATCTAATCTCAATTTTTTTTCCACCAATACCCGTGAATCCATGTATCGAATCCATTTAGATCACTTCTTTACCGGACAACTCAAAATATTTTTGGGTGATTAATACTCTTTGATTTACCTCTTTATCGGGAGGTATCTCAAGTTTTTTAAGAAGTCTTGAAATAGCATTCTCGCAGGATTTTATTTCAATTTTTAATATCTTAGCGATTTTGACATTGGAATATCCCTTGGAAATATGGCGCATTAACTCGATATCGCGATCACTCAACTTCGAATAGTAATTTTTTTCTATCGGCCGTGCGGGAGAGTATTTTTTTGAGTTAGCTACTGCCTCAAATATGGCGTCAGATACCATTTTAACATTGTTAATTTCCTGCTTGCGCAGATATATATAGTTTTTAGGGATATCCCTTTTCGATATAAACGCAAATCTGTGATCAGTAAAAGAGGTGAGAAATACGATGCCAATATTGGGATTACTTCTTTGCAAGATATTTGCAAGTTCGATACCATCGATTGAATCTCCAAGATCAATATCTAGAATCACTACCTCGGGATTTATCTTCGAAAAAAGCTTTAACGCATCAGATGCGTTACTAGCAATTGCGGCAATATTTTGGCCAAATTGCGCAAGTGAATTTGCCAGCATCGTAAGCAGTGCTCGATCATTCTCAACCAACATTACCCTCGGCGTGGGCCTGACTGCGTTGATATGTTTCATGATAGAAAGTAACTATTTATTTCTATGTTGTCTGTTGCGCATTCGCGCAATATGAAGTTTTGATTAACCCCTTCTACAAGCATTTGATCACCTTCTAAGTAATTCTCTCGCCCAATGTTCCTCTGTGAGTTGCTAAAAAGCAACATTTCAAGGTAACTGCTAAATGAATTGTATGTATTGGTTTAAATTTAAGCGTAAATTGCCAATCAGCAAACAAATTTAATTAGGGTGCTAACCCCTTAAATATCTGCTTGAAGGATACTTTTCAAAGGGCTAACCCATCGTAATCCATCAGAAATCGGTATTTTTTCTCC
>CAISYI010000062.1 GCA_903889595.1 uncultured beta proteobacterium | reverse complement strand
TAAGCGCGCACCAGTATATAAACCATCATCAAAACCGTACCAACGATCTTTAAAGAAGATATGACCACTCATTTCCCCAGCTAGTGGAGCACCCGTTTCTTTTAGCTTGGCCTTAACCAGAGAATGACCCGTTTTCCACATGGTTGGTTTGCCGCCGAGTTGCTCCACCCAAAGACCTAAATTTCGAGTACATTTCACATCATAGATAATCTCTGTACCAGGATTGCGGGATAACACATCTTTAGCAAATAGCATCATTTGACGATCTGGGAAAATGACAGAGCCATCTTTTGTAACCACACCTAAACGATCGGCATCGCCGTCAAAGGCGAGGCCAAGTTCAGCATCCGATTTGGTTAACTCGACCATTAGATCTTGTAAATTTTCTAAATGGGCTGGATCTGGATGATGATTTGGGAAGTTACCATCCACTTCACAAAATAATTCAGTCACCTCACACCCTAAGGCGCGGAATAATTTACCTGCAAAATCTCCACCAACCCCATTACCGCAGTCGACCACAATCTTCATTGGGCGCTTGAGTTTTACGTCACTGGTAATTCTTTCTAAATAGGTCGGGAAAATATCATAATCTTCTCTACTACCGCTAGCTTTCGGTGCAATTTTCTGATCAACGATCCGTTGATAGAGCGCTTTAATTTGTTCACCATAAATTGCTTGTCCACCTAACACCATCTTGAAGCCGTTATAGTCGGGCGGGTTATGACTGCCTGTAATCATAATTCCTGATTTTGCTTGCACCCCACGAATCGGCACATTGGTACCAAAGTAAACCATTGGTGTTGCAACAACACCTAAATCAATAACTCGTAAGCCAACTGACATCAATCCTTCCGTTAAGCCTGACATCAGATCGGGACCTGACAAACGACCATCACGACCTACAACAACTGTTGTTTCTCCCATTTCAACCATGCAAGAACCAAAGGCTTGGCCGATTTGCATCGCCACGTTACGATCTAATGTTTTATCGATAATGCCTCTGATATCGTAGGCTTTAAAAATGGAAGGGGAGAGTGGCAGCATAAATTTCCTAATATAAATATAAAAATAAGTTAGACGCGATTAAACCACTGAATACGCGCTTTGGTAATGTCGTCAAATACTTCAAGAAGTTCTGCATCAGTAGGATTAGCAAGAGCCTGATCAATGGGTTTAGCTAGTTTTTTACCCAACTCAACTCCAGGCTGATCAAAGGAGTTCACACCGTATAAAACACCTAGACAGAAAGTGCGATGTTCATATAAAGCCATTAAGGCACCTAAGTTGTAGGCATCTAAACGGTCCAACCAAATCAAAGTATTCGGTCTATTTCCTGAGTAACTTTGGTTTTGGTCCGTTGGGTGTTGGTATCCTTTGGCTAGAGCCTGAGATTGAGCTAAGCAATTAGCAATTAATTGGCGATGATGTTCTTGCGCACAAGGTAAGTCACTAAGAGGTGCTTTAACCGCAATAAAGTCAACGGGTACTACTTGCGTGCCTTGATGGAGCATTTGAAAGTAAGAATGCTGAGAGTTAGTTCCTGCTGAGCCAAATACGCAAACTGAGCTGATTTCAACTGGCTTTTGATCTAGCCCGTGCGTCTTGCCATTACTTTCCATTTCTAATTGTTGCAGCCAAGTAGGAAATAAATTGAGGGCCTGCGCGTAAGGAATAACAGCCTGTGCTTTCGAACCACGCTTTAACTGGTTACGAAATAAAGTGAGAGCTAAAGCTAAGGGTTGATTTTGTTCGATGGGGGCATGTAAAAAATGTTGGTCCATTGCATGCGCACCAGCTAAGAACTTTTTGAAGGTGTCAAATCCGAACTTTAAAGCGATTGGCAATCCAACTGCGGACCAGACTGAAAACCTACCACCAACCCAATCCCAAAACGGTAAGATATTTTCTTCTTTAACCCCAAAAGTTAAAGCTTCGGTTGTGTTGGCTGTTACCGCATAAAGTAGGTTTGAAATTTGCGTTTTAGTGAGTTTTGCCTCGGTTAACCATTTGATAACTGACTGGGCATTTTGCATTGTTTCAAGGGTCGTAAACGTCTTGGAAACAATAATAACTCTCGTACTTTGGGGTTTGGCCCGAGCAAGAGTTCGTGCTAAGTCTGCACTATCGATATTCGATAAAAAATGAACATTTACTAGAGTTTTAGCTTGAGAATCGTCTGACCACAAGGCATCGCAAACCAATCGTGGTCCGAAATCAGAGCCGCCAATACCAATATGAATAATGTCAGTAATGCCGACAAATTTATTACAACACTGCTCAATTTGACGCCAAACAGACTGTATTGCTGGCATGATATCTTGATCGTCAAGTAAAACCGGACTTCCGCTTAAGTTACGTAAAGCAGTATGTAGAACTGCACGGTTTTCAGATTGGTTGATTTTCTGGCCAGAAAAAAGAGCAAGCCGTTTTGCAGAAAATCCTTTTTTTTCAACGATATTAAACAATTCTTGCCATTGAAAACTATTGATGCCTTGATATAGGGTATCAACGTACAGGGGAGAATTGAATTTATTTTCAGTATTTATCATGTGGGTTATTCTAACAATTGAATGTTGCTAGTAATTGAATTGTAAAGATTAATTGGTGCGGTTGAATAACAAAATGTAGTAAATATTTACTGTATTTACTAATTTAACAGCAATTTATTTATTTTTATCGCTATAATAGTCGACTATAGTGCAAACCAATTATCGATTTATTCAATGATTATCCTACGCGGGAAGCTTGGCAGAGCGGTTGAATGCATCAGTCTTGAAAACTGACGAGGATTAACGTCCTCCGTGAGTTCGAATCTCACAGCTTCCGCCAAAGACAATACTAGAGCCCCTAACCACGGGGCTCTATTTTTTGGCTCTTCACCATAATCGGGGGATTGCGTTTATCAAACACGATTAATTACTCCATTCCAACCGCACAAAGCTAAGACTCTCAGTCGGTAGTTTTGGAAATTCCTAAAACCAAAAGCATTCCAAGAAAGAATTAAATTTTAGTATTGAAAAATTTGATAATCCCATTGGGTTTAGATAGTCGTACTGAGCAAATAACCTTTCAAAACAATCAAGAACGGTGAAAGAAAGAGGTAATTGCCCCCGGAGACAGGTTTGCCCAATGATTTTTTTACAATTTCATAGAGTTGAACGTGTTATTGAGAAAATCGTGTTTCCCCCAAAAGTTGAAGTCGAATTTTAATGAAAATTAGGCAAAGTGATCTTAACTGTAAATATAATAAACATATAAAACTTATAAGTGTTATTTAATTGGAGGCTATATGGAACTTTCAGTAAGCAATCTGGTACTTACGTTATTTGTATTTTTCGGAATATTTTCAATAAGCGTTTCCATCCTATTGCTATTCGCATTCAAAAAAAATAAAAAATACTCGGCAGCTGCCTTTGCGCTTGGGTGTTTTCTCGCGGGGCTAGCAGCTATATGCGCTGCAATTCGCTTGCCTTTTTTGGCAGAGACGCCTTACAGAATTGGGCTTTTTTTTACAACCTCATCATGGGTTGCCTTCATTTATTCTTACCTAATTTTATTAGGTAACAAGATTCCATTGAAGAGATTATTGATTTCGGCTTTGTTATTTGGTTTCGTTTATGGTGTTGCAGCTTTGATTTTATCTGATCAGATTGGAGCCGTGAAGCTTTATTATCTAGTTGGATTTAGTGGGATTGTGTTTAATATAGTTTTAATTTACTTTGATTTTAAAACTTATGTTAAGTATCAATTGAGTGTTACGTTAGCAATTGCTGCTACTCATTTAGCAAGTATC
>CAISYI010000061.1 GCA_903889595.1 uncultured beta proteobacterium | reverse complement strand
CATCTGGCAATATTAGAAATACAAAAGTTTCAGATAATAACCTCACCGTATTAGCCCTTCAATTTAAAAAAAGCTGGATTAAATCAATCTGTATTGACCATGATTCATCTTCAAATATCGCAGATGAAATACAGCAGGCCCTCAAGGATTTCCCTCGGGAAAATTTACGACACTGTTTTATTCTGTGTGATGGACTTAATGTCAATTCGACTGATTTAGCTGAGAGCTTAAGCATTAATGTGAATCATATTTCTATCACGGGCGGTTTAGCTGGCGATGCAGATCGTTTTGCTAAGACTGGCACGATGTTTAATGGTACGACTAAAAAAAATCAAGTTGTCATTATTGGTTTTTACGGCGCCGTTCAAATTACCAGTGGATTTTCTACTGGCTGGACGGAGTTTGGTGCTGAAAGACGCATTACCCGCTCCATTAAAAACACAGTATATGAACTTGATCATGAACCTGCGTTAGATATCTATGAAAGATATTTAGGTGAACAGGCTGTAGAGCTACCTAGTAGCGGTTTACGCTTTCCATTGTCAATGCGTAGAACAGCAGATGAGAGCCCGATCATTCGGACTCTTTTGGGTATTAATCGCGAAGAGCGTAGCTTAACATTTGCAGGAGATATGCCAGAGGCTAGTTTTGCACGTTTAATGAAAACCAATATTGACTCTTTACTCGAATCGTCTCAAGAAAAAATTAGTGCCTTAAAAAGTCAACACCAAAATAATCAAGGCTTATGCCTTATTGTGAGTTGTGTTGGTCGTAGACTCGTATTAGATCAAATTTCTGAGGAAGAAATGGAGTTGCTAGCCGCCGAGCTTGGAAGTGAATTTAAGATATCAGGCTTTTATTCTTACGGAGAGTTTGCTTCCTATAATTTACAAAGTTGTCAGTTGCACAATCAAACTTCAACTATTACTCTAATTTCTGAACATGAGTGATCCTTTTCTAGTTCTTCCGGATTTCAAACCCAAGACGCATCGTTTATTGCGTAGACAACTCCATCAAGTTGCCGAGAAAGATATAGAGATTGAAACCAAGTGGCACTCACTACTGAGTTTAGTAAATGAAGCTTATGTAGCAGCTGATCGCGAGAAACGTTTATTAGAAAATGCATTAGATACCAATGCAGAAGAATTAACCTCAGCCAATTCTAAGTTGCAATTATTCATTAATAATGCCCCGGCAGGGATTGCCATGTTTGATAACAAAATGAATTATTTGTTTGCAAGCCGCCGATGGTTAGAGGACCGTAGAATTAATGCCTATGATGTCATTGGTAACAATCACTATAAACTTTTTCCTCATACCCCTGAAAAATTGAGGCAAACCCATCTTCGCTGTTTAGCTGGTGCGTCGGAAAGTTGTGATGAGGATTTAATCGTTGTAGGTGATGGTTCTGAGACGTGGATTCGGTGGGAGATACTTCCTTGGAAAAACTCCAAAGGACAAATCGGTGGAATTATTATTCTCTCAGAGAATATTACTAAAAGAAAAATAGCGGAAGCGGAGCTCCATATCGCGTCGGTCGCTTTTCAATCTAGAGATCCTATGCTTGTTACGAACGCTCAAGGCATTATCTTAAAAGCTAATGAAGCTTTTTCATTGGCAACTGGATATTCTTTAGAAGAGTTAATCGGTAATAAACCATCCCTATTTAAATCTGAAGAACATCAAGACCCTGCATTCTATCGAAATCTTTGGGAAGCGATTCTCTCCGAAGGTCGTTGGGAAGGTAATATTTGGAATCGTCGCAAAGATGGTGCGATTTATCCTATTTGGCTTTCCATATCGGCAATACGTAATGCTAAAAATGAGATCAATCATTTCTTAGCAATTTATTCAAATATTAGAGACCCAAGAGAAGCAGAAAGGAAAATATTAGAGTTAGCCTTTTATGATCCCTTGACGGATTTACCTAATCGACGTCTTTTAATAGACCGCCTCCAGCAAGCTCATCTTCAATCTGTTCGCTCAGGAAAATATGGTGCTGTTTTGATGATTGACCTAGATCATTTTAAAACCATTAATGATGTCTATGGACATGATGTGGGTGACGAAATTCTGATTGATGTTTCGAAATGTTTACGCGCCGCACTGAGGGACTCAGATACTGCAGCTAGGTTGGGTGGAGATGAATTTGTCGTGTTGCTCACCGAGTTAGGTAATGATCTAGGGGCTGCAAGTATTTCTATTAAAGTGGTTTTAGATAAGCTCATTCACTTGCTTAGCCAACCAAAAGAGATTAACGGTATCACACACAACGTCACTGCCAGTATCGGGGTTGCCACTTTCCCTAATGAAGAAAAAGATCTCCATTTATTATTTAAACAAGCAGATATTGCCCTGTATCAGGCAAAATCTTCTGGAAGAAATACCGTCAGTATTTTTAATACAGAAATGCACGAGAAGTTTATAGAACGCGCGAGTCTCACTGATCGATTAAAGTCCGCAGTAACTAACTTTGAATTTGTTATCCACTATCAACCGCAAGTGAACTTTAATGGCAAATTAAAAGGAGCGGAAGTTTTACTAAGATGGCAATCGCCTGACAATGGGTTAATTCCTCCATTGTCTTTTATTCCCTTAGCAGAAGAAAATGGTTTGATCATACCGATTGGTTACTGGGCAATTGAGGTAGTTTGTAAGCAATTAGTTGAATGGCAAAGAAATCCTTTAACCGCGGAGCTATGCTTGTCAATCAACATTAGTGCTCTTCAATTTCGTCAAACTGACTTTTCTAATCGTTTGAAGCAAATATTGCTGGAAACTGGCGCTAATCCGCGTCGTCTAACACTGGAACTGACCGAGAGTGTTTTGCTTAATGATCTAGATCACGTAATCCACATTATGTTGGATTTGCGAGCCATTGGCGTTCGCTTCTCGATTGATGATTTTGGCACCGGTTACTCCTCGTTAACGTATTTAAAAAGATTACCATTGGATGATATTAAGATTGATAAAAGTTTTGTAACGGACTTATTGAATGACCCAGGAGATCGAGCCATTATTCGTTCTATCTTAATCTTAGCTAAAAGTCTAAATTTGGGTGTGACTGCTGAGGGCATCGAGTTACCCGAACAACGCGATTTTTTAGCTCAGGAGGGATGCGATACCTTTCAAGGCTACTTTTATGGAAGACCGACGCCGGTTGATCAATTCAACGCTTTTGTCAATGCGTTTTCTTCAAGTGATAACGCTTGTTAAATCTCCATAAAATGACTATTGTGTTCTAAAGAATTCTTTTTTCAAATCTTCCTTTTGGGATTCCCACAGTTGTGCCCCAGTCAGGTTTGTATCTAGTAAGGTAATTCCGCGTAATTGATATCGTGTAACGACAGTTGGATGGGGATGATTATATCGATTTTTATATCCTGATTGCGAGAATGCCATATTAGGATCTAATAAATTAACAAATTCTGGGTTTGAGGAAGTTTTACTGCCGTGATGAGGCGCCATTAAGACAATATTCCTTTGATGAATTTTTCTAAGTTCGTCTTGATGTTGATTCAACCTCTCAACCATAGCCTGTTCTGCCCCCTTTTCTACGTCTCCTGTTAACCAAACTGAATGATGTTGGTTTCTCACTTCAATCACGCAGCTCATTTCATTGGGTTTGCCAGAATGAAATTTTTTCTCAAAAGTAGTCGATTCATGAGGATGCCAAACATAAAACTCAACCCCGTCCCTTACCCACGAAGTTCCTGCTTGACATGGTGCAATGGGTACACTATTTTTAACATAATGTTGATGCAAAGGATGATTCTCAGGTATTGAACCAATCGAAGTTTTCACAGGGAAACTTTCTAAAATCGAAGCCAAACCACCCACATGGTCGGCATCTTGGTGACTAATCGCTAGTCGATTAATTTCAGTAATCCCACGTGCTCGCAGATAAGGCAAGATGATTCTTTTGCCTGGATCAAAATTACCACTCACAGGACCCGTATCGTACAGTAGGGTATGGTTTTGGGTTTCGATGAATACTGCACTACCCTGGCCTATATCCCAAACCAACATTCGAAACTCACCTTTGGATACTCCATTACCTAACAGCCATTGCTTAGGCAAAAGCAGTGATAGACATAGTAATAATCCAAATAATCTAGATGGCCAAGAGGTAGTAATTGGACCAGGCCGTATCACGATGATGACCCCTACAATACCTGTTGCAAGTAGCCATCCATTTGGTTTGGCTGCATAAATAATGGCCCAAGGAAATGCAGCCATCGGTTTTAAAAACCATGCCAAGATCGAAAAAAAGAAATGGGCTAACCATAGACAAGCATCACCCAACCACCAAGGAAGTATTACCCCAAGCATAGCCAGAGGTGTGACTAAAAAACTAACGATTGGAATCGCCATAGCATTCGCAAAGGGAGAGACTAAAGAAATTTGAAAAAACCACCACAAGGTAAGTGGAATCAAAGCAATCGTCACTACCGCTTGAACCCGGCAGGCTTCTTTAAGAGAATTCTTTAACTTTTCTAAAAAGATCAGATCAATATCTAGATGACTAGTATCCTCTTTAGGAGGCATTGCATATAAGATGGCCGCGACTGCACCAAACGATAAACAAAATCCTGGTGTAAATATTGCCCAAGGATCTAAGAGTAATACGATACCTAAAGCCCACCACCAAATATCAAAAGCCTTTGGTACCCGACATAAAAATAAATAAACACCCACCACACCAACCATCAACATCGTCCGTTGCGCGGGAACTTGAAAGCCAGCTAGAAAGGTATAAATTAGTGCGCTAATAAAACCAATGAGCGCTGCAAATTTTTGAGAAGGGAAAATTAACGGTAACCGTGTTCTACGCCAAACCAAGTTTGCAAAGTAAGCACCAACTGCCGCAAACATCGTGACATGTAATCCTGAAATAGAAATTAAGTGCCCAATGCCCGTTGCATTAAAGACCGTCCAATCCTCTTGAGAAATCGCTTGTTGATCACCCATCACTAAAGCACTAATCACACCAGCATAAGATGCTTTTTGGCCTAAGGAATTAGTAACTTTCTGTCGAATAAGGTATCGAAGTTTAGCCACTAAAATTTGAAAATTCCAAATTTGCCGATCACTTAGCTCTCCATACGGATGGCTCACAAATCCACTACCATGAATTGATTGCATCATCATCCATTGCTCTAGATCAAATCCGTAGGGGTTTTTTAGGCCTCGAGGGGCTTTCAGCTTCAATGTGAAATGCCATACTTGTCCAGGAATAATTTCAGGAATAACCATCGTCTTTTGCAAGTTCTTAGCACCCCATTTTGGATTAGGCTGATTCCAACTAATTGATAATCTTTTGGGTAGAGGTTCAACGGGAGTTTGTAGATGAAGATGTGAGAGATCACCCCAAGATAAAATCATCACGTTAAATTGCACGCCCTGACTGGTTTTCTTCGAAAGGTCATCCACCACTACTTGTAAGCGCATTGTTTGACCATCTACTGCAGTTGGCAATTGATGAATAGTACGCTCTGATGTGAGCGAACTCACCTGAAAAAATCCTATCCAGAAAACCACGCCCCCTAAGCAAAATAATCGCGTCCTAATTTGCAAAAACTCTTGCCAGACAATAGGATGTGAAAAATAAAAATGGGCGACAACATACGCTGTAACTAAGAGACTAAAAGGCAGTATTAAATCTAAAAACTCGGGCCAGCCGTTTAAATATAAACAAGTCCATTGACCAAGCATGAACAAGGTAATCACAATACGCACAACAATTCCTCTCCGTGGAGTTTTAACTCCTCGAGTTCTATTAAGAGATGGCTCTGAGTAGAAGAATTACTGGTGTACTACACTTGCATGAGTCGATCAAGGCGGGGTAGTACTGCTCTAATATTGGTTAAATTCATAGTTGCTACGACTGGTAGTGATAGCTCTCTAAGTGTAGCAAAAACTTGTGCGATTGCAGGAATTTCTAAAGGCTCGTTACGAAGTAGGTTTTCAGCAGAATCTTTTAACCAGGAAGGCGGAATATCTGGAGCATCCGTTTCTAATACATAAGACTCTATGGGTAAATCCATTGCTAAACGACGAATCTGTAAAGCCCGCTCATAAGTGAGTGTGCCGCCAAATCCTAATTTGAAATTCAACTTAAGAAACTCATTAGCTTGTACATGACTTCCGTTAAACGCATGAGCAATGCCACCAGAAAGGCCTATTTTCCGTAGGCGTTTTAAAATTTGATCCTGCGATTTTCTAACATGAAGAATTACGGGTAAATCAAACTCTTTGGCTAATTTCAATTGTTCATCAAAAAACCATTCTTGCTTATCCGAGTCTAAATTAGTCACAAAATAATCAAGGCCAATTTCACCCACACCAACAAACTGAGGATGATGTTGATATTTTTCTAGATATTGCCTTAAAACACCAATGTCTGCCTCCAATGCACTTGGGGTATAAAGCGGGTGAATCCCTAAAGTAAAACAAAGATAAGGGATCATAGAACTCCATTTTTCGACAATTTCTATGACATGATCAATCGAATGGATATCCACCGTAGGGATGAGAATACCCGATACACCCTGCTCTGCAGCTCTAGCAATAACGAGTGATAGGTCCTGCGAAAACTCTGTAGCATCTAAATGACAATGTGAATCAAACCACATAGATTCACTCAGTTTCTAAGGCAGTTAAATTAACCAAACCACCCGCAGTCAATTTTAAAATTCGATCACAGCGCTTAGCCCTCAAGGGGTCATGCGTCACAATCACAAACGCGGTACCTAATTGGTTTGCAACTTCCATCATGAGATTAAACACTTGATCTGCAGTTTGCGCGTCCAAGTTTCCGGTTGGCTCATCCGCTAATACACAAGAAGGATTGCCAACTAAGGCACGGGCTACTGCAACACGTTGACGCTCTCCTCCAGAAAGCATCCCTGGGGTATGCTCTAGACGATCTTGCAGACCCACTTTAGTTAACATAGCCTGAGCCTGTGCAAAAGCCAGTTTCTTAGCGAGACCGCGTATACGCAGTGGCATGGCCACGTTTTCAAGGGCGGTGAACTCAGGCAATAAATGATGAAACTGATAAATAAAACCGAGTTTTTCATTACGAACTTGGTTTCTTTCTAATTCAGTGAGTGAGGAAAAATCGACGCCAGACAAACTAATTTTTCCTTCAGTCGCGGTATCTAAGCCACCCAAAATATGCAATAAAGTACTTTTACCAGAACCCGATGCGCCGACAATAGCCACTTTTTCTCCGGCTCCCACCTGTAAATCAACTCCATTCAAAACCTCAAGAGCTTGATCATTACCATTAAATATTTTACGCACACCAATTGCATCTAATACAGGGGTAGTCGCGAACTTATTCATAACGCAGTGCCTCCGCTGGATTAATTTTTGCTGCTCGCCAACTCGGGTAAAGCGTTGCTAACAAACTCAGGAAAAACGCCATTAAGCTGACTTTTAGGACATCCTCAGTGTGAATATCAGACGGTAACTCACTGATAAAATAGATATCCTTTGGTAAAAACTGAACCCTAAAGATAGACTCAATTGCGGGCACAATCACGTCAATATTAGCTGCAATTAATAAACCAAAAATGACTCCAAAAATAGATCCTAGGATACCAATAGCGAGACCTTGAATGAAGAATATTTTTTGAATCATCCGAGCTGAAGCGCCCATCGTACGCAAAATGGCGATATCGGCCTGTTTATCCGTCACAGTCATAACTAAAGTTGACACGAGATTAAATGCTGCAACCCCAATGATTAAAGCCAGAATAATAAACATCATGCGTTTTTCAGTTTGAACTGCAGCAAACCAATTTCGATTTTGTTGCGACCAGTCTGAGGCAAATAAATTACGTGGCAGACGACGATTGAGCTCATAGGAAACCTGTGGAGCAATATTCATATCATCTAAACGCACCCGCAAACCACTAGGTTTGCTTGACCTAGTCATCGCTCCAGCATCGCGCCAATGCATTAAAACTAATGAATTATCGTACTCATAGTGACCACTATCAATAATTCCAACTACCAGACAAACTCGTTGTCTTGGCATAACACCAGCTGGCGTTATATCTCCGTCTGGAACCATTACAGAGATTTTATCGCCCATCTGCACGCCAAGATTTAAAGCGAGTTGACTACCTAATGCGATACCAAACTCTCCTGGCCGTAAATCAAGGATACGACCATTACTAAACTGCGAAGGTAAATCTGAGACATTACTTTCAGCCGTGGGATCAATTCCGCGTAACTCAACGCCGCGCATTACTCCTGCATGAATCAAAAGACCTTGCGTTTGCAACAAAGGTGCAACACCTTTAACGTGGGAGTTTTGCATGAGTATTTGGGTTAGAGCAGGAACATCATCGATACCGTCTTGCGAACGAATCTCAACATGAGATAGGACCGACAACATCTTATCTCGTACTTCTTTTTGGAAGCCATTCATGACGGATAAGACAACGATCAGGGCTGCAACCCCTAGGGCGATTCCCACCATGGACAACGTAGCAATAAAAGACAAAAAGCCATCTTTTTTATTTCCCAAATTTTTCTTTCTCGCCCGAACATAGCGAAGTCCAATTTCAAAATAAATTGGCAATTCAAAAAAGGGTTTTGTCGACTTAAGTGAAGAATTCATACTAGTAGTTTAATTCGTAATTGGTTAAGCTTTAAAATATCTTTATGAATCTGAAAATTAATCTAAATACCCCTACACCTACCTCTCTATTAAAAAAACCACCTATCGATCTAGAAGTAGATGAGTTTGAACAAAGTGGCACCTGGGATGAGATTTTTATGCTAGGACATCAAGTACCTCTTGCTGCAATCAAGGCCATTCAATTTCAAGCAGTCGAGCCAATGGATGATTGGGCATCCCTTGAATTAGTTCACTTACATGCGACCCGTGATCACATTGTTTTGCTTGATCCCGAAATGCTCAAAATCATGCCTGAAGAAGAGCAAATGTTAAGAATTAGCGTGCAAGAAGTGTTAAATCATTTTTTATTAAATGCGGTAATACCCACAGGAAGTTCTTGGTTATTTTGCACAAACGAGTTTAATTCTTTAAAAACAAGCAGTATAGAGCTGGCTAAGGGCAGAAATATTGATGTTTGGATGGCCAAAGACACGGAAAAAGCCGGAGTTGCCAAAAAGTGGCGTCAAATGCAAAATGAGATTCAAATGATTTGGCATGACCATCCAATCAATTTGGCACGCTATGAAAGAGGTGAATTACCGATTAATTCAGTATGGCTTCAGGGTGTAGGATCACTGTCTAAAATTCAACCCCACTCAATCATTAAGTTTTCTAGAGAGTTACATGGAGAATCATCGACACTAGCGAATCTTGCACAATTCTTGAATAAGCCCTTTCATCGATTAAATGCGCAAGTAATCTCCGAATTAGAGGCTGGCGTCCATTTCATCGATGGGCGAAACCAAGTTTCTCCAGAGAAGTGGGAGTCGATTTGGCAGGCTTGTTTGAAGTTATTGCACCAAGGACAGCTTACGAGTATTCAGTTGACAACAGAGCATTTTGGTAACACTTTAATTAGCTCTATTCAACAGTCCGACTTTAAAGTTGGCTTTTTCCAAAACTTCTTTTTTAAGAAGAAATCGATTCAACACAAGTTTCCAAGTTGGAACACCTTTGGTAGCAAAATCAATTGGCAACCAGAGTAACTATCTACCAGGAACCTTAAAAAAGATGCAATTACTTCAGCGAAAAACGAATCCAACATTAATCAATCAATTGATTGAAGCGGGCATCGACCCGATTATGGCAAGGCTTTGGACATCTCGTGGGGTAAGCAGCGCTGAGGAGTTGGTACTTGAAACAAAGTATTTAATTCCGCCAAGCGAATTAAAAGGCTGTACAGAGGCTGCTCAATATCTCTTGCAATCGATTCAAGCGCATAAAAATTTACTGATTGTGGCTGATTATGACTGTGATGGCGCTACGGCTTGTGCTGTGGGTCTACTTGGCCTTCGTCAACTCGGTCAACCCTTCCATATTTCGGTTGATTTTTTAGTCCCGAATCGCTTCACAATGGGTTATGGATTAACCCCCGAAGTGGTTGATATGGCAGCCAAACGCAGTCCTAAACCGGATATCTTAATTACTGTCGATAATGGTATTGCTAGTATTGCTGGGGTTGCCCACGCCAAGGCAATGGGTATGGAAGTATTAGTGACTGACCATCATTTACCTGCAGATGAAACGCCTGATACGCCCTATATTGTGAATCCCAATCAGCGGGGTTGCCAATTTCCGAGTAAAGCACTTGCCGGTGTAGGAGTCATGTTTTATGTCTTGTTAACACTTCGTAAATTAATGCGAGAAGCTGGCATCTTTACCTCTGATTCTCAACCAAAAATTGAGGATTTATTAGATTTTGTGGCGCTCGGTACGGTCGCTGACGTTGCAAGCCTTGATCGCAATAACAGAATCTTGGTCACGGCGGGTTTAAAAAGAATGCGAGCGCAAAGAATGCATCCTGGCATCGCAGCCCTATTTTCGATTGCTGACCGTAAACCAGAAAATGCTAATACTTTTGACTTGGGGTTTGGTTTAGGTCCAAGATTAAATGCTGCAGGTCGCCTTGCAGATATGACCCTTGGCATTCGTTGCTTGATAGCCAGCACAAATACTGAAGCCCTTACACTTGCTGCTGAATTAGACAGAATGAACCGCGATCGACGCCACATTGAAGCAGAAATGAAAGAAACGGCGCTTGATTCCATGGCTGATATCCAAGTCGAGAATCAGCATGGTCTAACACTGTTTGATGCCTCATGGCATCAAGGGGTGATTGGGATACTGGCTTCAAGACTCAAAGAAAAATACCACCGACCTGTTGTTATTTTTGCACCTGCAGAAGAAACAATGCCGGACGGAACCGCAATCTTAAAAGGGTCTGGCAGATCAATCAACGGCTTTCATCTGCGGGACGCGCTAGATGTCATTTCAAAAAAATTCCCTGACATGATCTTAAAGTTTGGGGGGCACGCTGCCGCTGCAGGTTTATCGATCAGTCATGCGATGCTTGAACCCTTTTCTATCGCTTTTGAAACGGTTGCGAGAGAAATACTCGATGAAGATACGCTTAATAGGAAACTATTACACGATGGTGAATTACCAGCTACGATGATTGCGCCTGCGCTGGCAGAGGTAATCTCGACTCAAGTTTGGGGTCAAGGATTTCCGGAGCCAATCTTTACAGGCAAATTTAAAGTTCTCAAACAATCCATCTTAAAAAACAAACACCTAAAGTTGGAGTTACAAGCCCTTGAAGAGAGTACTTCGATAAATAAAACAGCTTCTGTTTTTGCGGGTATTTGGTTTCATCATAATGAATTTATTGCCCCTGAAACAAGTTTAGCTTACCGTTTACAAGTCGATAACTACTTGTCTTATCCCCGTGTTCAATTATTAATCGAAGCGCAGGCAACAGAAATTTAACGAATTTTAGGCAAGGCTTTATAATGTTTGGATGGAAGCCGAACGCATAAACACACTACAAACGAATTTGTCCTCATTACGTACCCGCGTAGCCGATCTTCGGGGGTACCTTTGACTACGATACCAAAAAACAACGCCTAATTGAAGTGAATATGGAGTTGGAAGACTCCAAGGTTTGGGACGATCCCAAACACGCTCAAGCATTAGGTAAAGAGAAGAAAATTCTCGATGGTGTAGTCACTAATATCGAAAAGTTACAAACTGATCTCAGTGGTGCGATTGATCTTTTTGATCTAGCTGCTGCGGAAGGTGACGAAGAAACCATTGAAGCGATTGAATCAGACGAAAAGCAGATTGAAGTCATTGTTGCTGATTTAGAGTTTAGAAGGATGTTCTCTAATCCGATGGACTCCTGCAATTGCTTTTTAGATATTCAAGCTGGCGCTGGTGGAACGGAAGCTTGTGACTGGGCAAGTATCTTGCAAAGACAATATTTAAGATATTGTGAGCGCAAGGGTTTCAAAGTTGAAGTTCTTGAAGAATCAGACGGCGACGTCGCAGGTATTAAAAGTGCTACCTTAAAGATCGACGGCGAATATGCCTTTGGGTTTTTAAGAACGGAGACGGGTGTCCACCGTTTAGTTCGTAAATCACCATTTGACTCTTCTGGTGGCAGGCATACTTCTTTTGCCAGTATCTATGTATATCCTGAAATTGATGATTCGATTGAAATCGAAATCAACCCAGCTGACATCCGTACAGACACTTATCGTGCCTCTGGCGCTGGTGGACAGCACATTAACAAAACTGATTCTGCCGTTCGTTTAACCCATATGCCAACAGGCATTGTGGTGCAGTGTCAAAATGACCGAAGCCAACATCGTAACCGTGCAGAGGCTATGACCATGCTCAAATCCAGGTTATACGAACATGAGTTACGCAAACGTCAGGCAGAGGCTGATAAATTAGAGGCTACTAAAACCGATGTAGGTTGGGGTCATCAAATTCGTTCTTATGTCTTAGATCAAAGCAGAATTAAAGATTTACGAACGGGTGTAGAAGCTTCAAACACGCAAAAAGTATTAGACGGCGATTTAGATCCTTTTATTGAGGCTAGCCTCAAAATGAACATTTAAATGAGTAATAAATGACAGAAGAAAATAATAATCCAATCCCAGCAACAGAGCATCTAGATGAAAACCACATCATGGCAGAGCGTCGTGAAAAAGTAGCTCAGTTACGCGCTAAGGGTGTTGCATTCCCAAATGATTTCGTACCAGAGCACTTCGCAAAAGACCTACATGCACATTACAACTCGCTCTCTAAAGAAGAGTTAGGGCAAAAAAATATTCAGGTCAAAATGGCGGGCAGGATGATGCTCAAGCGCATCATGGGTAAAGCTAGTTTCGCAACTATTCAAGATACTACCGGCCAAATTCAGTTTTACATTAATGATGATGCAACAGGGGTAGAGTCTCATAGCGACTTTAAACATTGGGATATGGGCGATATTATTGCCGGTGAAGGTACCCTATTTAAAACAAACCGTGGCGAATTATCAGTTCAAGTAAAAACCTTGCGAATGCTCAGCAAATCGATTCGTCCTTTACCTGATAAATTCCATGGCCTACAAGATCATGAAACGAAGTATCGTCAAAGATATGTCGATTTAATTGTTTCTGCTGAAACCCGTCAAACCTTTATTACCCGTAGTAATGCCATGAGCGCAATTCGTCACCATATGCAGGATGCTGGCTTCATGGAAGTAGAAACGCCAATGTTGCAT